>JAFPCT010000185.1 GCA_017390125.1 Treponema sp. | reverse complement strand
TTTCATAGTTGCATTGCTCAGGGCAAGAATCTCGGAATCTGTGAGTCCGAAATAGCGGTAGCTTTCCATAAGTCCCGGGCTGGTTGCACTTTCATCAGCAAGGTAGATTTTAGTAAGACACTGCTGGGCGATTGTGTCGCTCAGAGATGATTTTGCTGCTGCAGCAACTTCCTGGGTAGCAAAGATACAGAAAACCTTTTTCTTACGGAGGGTTCTGAGCCATTCCTGCAAGAAGCCTGCAAAAATCGGATGCTGAAGATAAAGCCAGGCCTCATCAAGGAAAAGGAAGGTGAGCGGCTGCTTCTGTCCTGTCGGTACATTCCAGAGTTTTTCCAGATATCTGAAGATATACATAAGGGCAGGGGCAACAGCCTTTTCGCTAAGGCGCATTAAACTTCCCATTTCGATTGTTACCAGTTTTGAAAGCGGAAGGTTCGTTTCATCTGCATCAAAAATGGAACCGAACTGGCCACCGGTACAGTATGGGTCCAGTCCGATACGGATTGTGTTTGTCCCGTTTTCCGGGTCTGCATAGGTTGCATACTGCTGGAAAGTGGTAAGGGTTCTGCGGCTTTTTTCTTTGAGCGAGATAAGTCGCAGGGTTTCGGAAATTACCTTACTCATCTCAGGCGTAGTCTCGATATTCTGCTGACTCAAAAGACCTTCGATGAACTGCTGACACCACATAAGGCTTTCTGTGTATTCTGCTTCCGTTCCTTCATCAGGGCCTTTCAGTTCGCTAAGCGGCTGAAAGGCTACAGCATCCTTTCCCGGTTCTACATAGATTCCGCCACCGCCAACCATAAAGGCACGACTCGACAGCTGCTTATCAATACAGATGATATTTGCATCCTTGTATTTTGTGGCAGAAGCCATAAGCAAAGCGAGCAGGGTAGATTTACCCGCACCTGTCGGACCAAAGACGAAGGTGTGACCTACATCGCGGACATTCAGATTCAAAAAGAAGGGCGTTCCATAACTTGTCGAGCAGGTACAAAGGGGAACTGCACTTCCACAGGTCTCTTCTGTAAAATCGTTGTAGAGCATTCCCTGCCATGCAGAACTGAGCGGAATAATATTCGAAAAGTTCTTTGTGGAAATGAGTGGGCGACGGATATTTGCATAAACGTTACCCGGCATCATTCCAAGCCAGGCCTGACAGTTGTTGAAGGTCTCTTCTTTTACTGAAAATCCGCAGGCACGAACAACCTGCTGCAACTTGCGGGCTTTCTCCTTTGCGAACTCCAGTTTTCTGTCCCAGACCATAAGGTTTGAGGTGTAATAACCAAGAACGTATTCTCCGAGAGCAATATCACCCTGAATGTCAGAAGCCTGAGCTTCCATTTCCAGAGCGCCTTTGTTCTCTTTGTCGATTTCAACGTTCATCGCCATTTCGGTGAACAAGGTCATTCCTGATTTACGGGCAGAGTAGAAACGGTTCTGATATTTCTCTGCTTCTTTTGCAGATTTATCTTTAGAAAGAGGAATGAACCGCGTTGTCCAGCGGAACTCCGTCATTGTGCGGTTTAAGCCGTCAAAGATGGCAGGGTAAGTCTTATTTGGAAAATCCATAATCGCCATAACCGGCACATAGTACTCTCCAATCTTAAGAGGCTGGGAATTACGTACGTCCATATCGCAGAGATAGTTATCCAGAAAGAAGAATGTATCTTCCGGGTACACCAGCTGCTGATTGTTCAACGAAACTGCACTTTTGATGTACGAAAAGAGTTCTGAGTTATCAAGGCGGTGAATCCAGAGTTTTACCGCAAGAGTACCCATTACCTTTTCACATTCATCAAGGAAGTTCTCAACTTCTTTCTGAATCTTTGGAAGATTCTCGTGTTTTACAAACTGAGACTTTGCTTTGGTCTGCTTCTTTGTATTTTTGAAGAAGAGACCGTTTGTCTTTGAGTCAATATCACTTGGAAGCTGATACACAAAGGTGATGTAGTATTCAGTTGTGAAATGCTCACCGAACTTGTGATAATTCTCAGCCCTGTGCTGATCAATCAGCCATCCTGTAAGGTTTGAAAACTCACCTGCAGGATAGTCTTTTGTTTTATATCTTTTAACATCAAAGAATAGAGCCCAGCCTTCATTCTGTGCAAGCGTCATAGCGGTTCTATTGAATAAAGATGCCATACTTGCAATCTCTGGAGCAGAAGATGATTCCAAATCAGGATATTCTACCTGATAAGTCGTCATAATGGCTCCGTTTTTTAAAAGACATACTCCCGGCTGGATGATGAAACTCCACGGAAGTACGTATTTAAGCTGATTCTGAGGTTCTTTGAACTTCTGTAAATCTAGATGTGGTATTTTCAATATTTTTCTCCCGTGAAAGTGCATAACATTTCTGAGTCTGCCAATA
>JAFPCT010000184.1 GCA_017390125.1 Treponema sp. | reverse complement strand
TGCAAAAACGGGAGGGCTTGCTGATGCTGTTTCTGCCTTGAGCTTGTCTCTTGCAGAAGCAGGTCATGAAGTAAAAATCCTTATTCCCCGCTATTATTCCATAAACCGGGATTCACTTTCGCTTCTTAGAAAAAGTGTTCTTGTAAATACCGGCTGGTCTGAAATTCCTGTTGATTTTTACTCAACAGGCGAAAATCCTCAGGTCTGCTTCGTGGATTATGAGAAGCTGTTTGGAAGGGAAGGAATATACGGTTCGGATTTTACTCCTGACTATCCTGACAACCCGCTGCGCTTCTCAGTTCTTGCCCGCTCAGCTTTTGCCCTTTGCCGTGCAATAGGCTGGATTCCTGACATAATGCATTCCCACGACTGGTCCGGAAGCCTTGTGCCTGTTCTTCTAAGGCATTTTGAAAAGAAGGATTTCCCATGTACAAAAAGCGTGCTTACCATTCACAATATGGGATACCAGGGGCGTTATCCTTACGCAGCATTCAGGCTTCTCGGTCTGCCGGATGAATATTTTTCAAAGGCACATTTTGATTATTACGGAAACTTGAATTTCCTTCAGGCAGGCATTATTGCGGCCGACAAAGTAAATACTGTAAGTGAAACTTATGCAAAGGAAATTCAGACTCCAGAAGGCGGATTTGGACTTGACGGTCTGATGCGTGTTCTCGGGGAAAATCTTCAAGGAATTGTAAACGGAGCGGACTTAAAGCTTTGGAATCCTTCTGAAGATGTATACATTTCTGCTCGTTATTCTGCACAGAATCTTTCAGGTAAGGCAAAATGCAAGGAAGCCTTGCAGGAATATTTTGGCCTTGAAAAAAATCCTGATGTTCCCCTTGTGGGAATGGTAAGCAGGCTTGCTGATCAGAAAGGAATTCATGAGCTTTTTGAGCCTGCATACGGATGCATGCCTCATCTGTGCATTGAAACAGGTGCTCAGTTTGTTGTAGTTGGAAGCGGCGCTCCCTGGTGCCAGGATGAGCTTCGTTCCCTTGCAAGCCGTTTTCCGAATTTCCGCTGCTATGTAGGTTACAAGGAGGAGATTTCTCATCTTGTAGAGGCTGGAAGTGATTATTTCCTTATGCCGTCCCGTTATGAACCTTGCGGCCTGAATCAGATTTATTCAATGATTTACGGAACTTTGCCCATTGTTCATTCCACCGGCGGACTAAATGATACTGTTGAAAATTACAATCCTCAGGATGGAAGCGGAACAGGATTTAAATTTTATGACTATTCCCCGGACATCATACGCAGCACTGTAAAATGGGCTCTTTCTGCCTTTCCTAATAAGGAACATATCCGCAAAATGCAGCTTTCAGGAATGAAAAAAGACTTCAGCTGGAAAAAATCTGCTGAAGTCTATGTAAGGATGTACGAATCAATTTTTAAATGATCATCAATATTCAAACCACTGGCCGTCTGTCGTAAGATACCAGTCTGCAAGGACAGGCGCCCTGTCGCTGTTGTACCAGCTTATGCTTCCATCTTTGTTCAGGATAACGACTCTGCTTGCATTCTGAGAAACTTTTTCAGGAAGGCTTGCAGAACGACGGAATGCGAAATTTTTGTTTTCATTCAAATTGTATGACCTGATTGTATCCTTGCCGATGTTTGTGTAAAGGAAAGGAAATTTCAAATATGTGAGCGCGTCAGAATCTTCATCTTTGAATCTCAGCAGGGTTGTTGTCTGTTTTGAGACTGTATTGAATTTGAATACAGTAGTAAGCTTTGAAGAATTTTCTGAGATAATGTTAATTCCGTAAATGTCGTTGTTGTATACAGAAAGCGCGTAGGCTACGTTTCCTGTAAGATTCAGAGGAACAGTTTCTTTTGTCTGAGGATCAATGCAAAGAAGGGCTGATTTAGGATTTGTTGCAAAAGATTTTGCGACGTAAAGCTTTCCGTCTGAACCGAAAACTGCATCCTGAAGTCCCGCTCCTGTATATGCCTCGGAGAACTTCTTGGTCTCCATGTCGTATGTATTTACTACAGAATTGCTTTCCATCTCTACAATTGTGTTTCCGAACAGGCGTACAGACTGCAATGAAGTTTTAGGAGTAAAAAGAACTGTAGTCTCAGGTTTTGAATAATCGTACAGAAGAACGCTTTCTCGAGTGCCTTTTGACCACATGATGAGCTTGTCGCCGTAGGAAATGAGTTTTGTCTGTCCCGGATTGTCTCCAAGACGGTTTACAAGACCCGTATCATATGAAGATTTGTAAACTGAATTTCTTGTCAGGAAGTAGAAGTCTTCACCGATCGGGCTCATGTCTAGAATTTTATCATAAGTATTTTCTGTGAGGAGCGGGAAAACTATTGTCTGTGTTTCCGGATCGCAGGTTGTCTTGTATACCGCTCCTGATTTTGAACCGCACATTATTTCGTTTCCGATTTTTATTCCACATATTATCGTTTCATTTCCCCGGGGACCTTTCATTGTTTTTATTATGCGCGGAGTGCTGAGCCCCTGATTTTCCTGATTTTCGAGCATGCACAGTGAATAAATTCCTTTTCCGTCGTTTTCCAGATAATAAAGGTTTTCATCTGTCCATGAAGTAAGAAGAACCGGCGAATTTGATCCTACAACTTTTAAAATTTCTCCGGAAAGGGCATGGCAGATGTAAATTGAATCGTCCTGAACTCCGGCAAAGTAGAGGGAATTGTTGAAAAGTACAGTCTGGTTCAATCCCTGAATTGTGGTAAATTTTTTCTTAAGT
>JAFPCT010000183.1 GCA_017390125.1 Treponema sp. | reverse complement strand
ATCTCATCACCAAGCTCAACGTCTTCTGAAAGCTGCTTTGCTTCCTCAAGCTCTATTTCTGTAACGGGATCATAAACACCGTCAACAACAGTCTTTCTTGAATAGATAGAAACATCAGACATATCATCCGCAAATTTTACGATAGCGTTGTCTGAAGTACCATAAGTACGTTTGTAAGCAGCTTTAAGCGCATTTTCGATAGTCTGTCTTACAGATTCCTCTGAATAACCTTTTTCGTCGATTAAAGCACGAATAGCTTCTGCCATTTCTGACATTTTAAGCCCCCAATAAAGTTTTGTTTATAAATGAATGAATTTTGCTTTTGCTATATTTTCAAATGGAAAAACAACGGATTCCCCGTCCTTTTCCAAAATTACAGATTTTTCATCAGCAGAAAGAATCTTTCCGCTGACCCAGTCAGTTACGGTCTTGTCCCAGACCCTTACGTCCCTGCCTACAAACACAGAGAATTCCGCGGCATTCTTGATGTTGCGTTCCATTCCTGGCGATGTAAGCTCCATGTAAGTGTCGTCGGTTCCGAGAAGAGCCTCCAGCCTTGGAAGCAGGGCATGATGAACCTTCGAGCAGTCATCAACTCCAATGTCCACCGCCGCATCCTTTGAGGCAATCACGGCACTGATTCTTACGGTTCCCTTTGCAGGACCAACTTTCAGCTCAACCAGTTTGTATCCAAGGCCTTCAACGAGAGGAGCGCACTCCTTGTAGTAAGGCATGGATTCCAGCGATTCATATTCCATTTTCGTCCCTAAAATAAAAAAGACCCGTCCCACTGACGAGTCCACTTTAAATTTTAATTAAAATGTACACCGCTACTGTATACTAATTGACACAAACTGTCAATACAGGTGTCCATGAATCTGAAATCCGAATTCTTCCTTCTCAGAACGACTATTGTATCATTGACTATGTAATGTACACTCCTGCAGCAATGAAGGAATCTGCCGAAAACCTTGACACAAACATTTCAAAATCAAACGAAAAGATCAATGACATCGGCTCAAACATCATGAGAATCAAGGACGACATCAATAACCAGAGGCCGGCGCTGAGCAGACAAACGCAACCTTGGACGAAATCGAAAGCGGAAGTAAGGACAAAGCTGAGGAAGGAGCCGCTGCAGCCGAGACCCCGGCAGAAAAACCACAGGCTGAAGAGCCTGTCGAAGAAACTCCAGGTCCAGATCCTGCAAACGACGAATTCTTCAGAACCATGCAAGCAGAAGCTGAAAAGGCAAATAAAAAAAGCACTTCACAATGTGAAGTGCTTTTTTTATTTGCCGCACTGATTATTCAGGCGGCATTTATAAATCAGAATTATGCCTCTGGATTGAAGTCATCCGGGAATTCAGCTGTATGATATACGTTCTGAACATCGTCGTTGTCTTCAAGTTTGTCGATAAGTTTCTGAACTTTTGCAGCTGTCTCAGCATCTACCTGAGTATAAGCATCAGGAACCATTCCTACGTCAGCCGAAAGTGATTCAAATCCCTTTGCGTTCAATGCGTCAGCAACAGCAGCGAATGCATCTGGAGTTGTTGTTACAGTGATGATT
>JAFPCT010000182.1 GCA_017390125.1 Treponema sp. | reverse complement strand
TGGACTTAAAGCAGCGTACTTTACCTGACTGAATGATGTAAAAATGGTCGTTGTCTTCCTTTCCTTCAACCAGAATGTACGAGTCCTTTCTAAAATTAGCAAACTGTAACTGTAACAAATCAATCTCCCTGTCTACCAAAAGTATAGATTTTCAGTTTTTGTATGTCAATTAAAGCTCTTGTTTGTTTTCGATAAAAATAATTTCGGTTTCAAGCAGAACACCCTTTAACTGCCTTACTTTATTAACGATGGTTTCAACAAGCTTTTTTACATCTTTCTGAGTTGCCCCGCCCAGATTTATTATGAAATTTCCATGAAACGGAGCTATCTGGGCGTTACCTTCCCTCAGCCCCTTAAGGCCGCATTCGTCAATTATCCTGCCGCTAGGCGATCCGAAATTCCTGTTGTTCTTGAAAACGCTTCCTGCGCTAGGATATTTGAAATGACCTTTTGTCTTTCTTTCTTCAATGAAAGTGCGGCAGAATGCCACAAGCTCTTCCTCTGACTTTTCTGATTTCCTGAGCCTGAACATTGTGCCCAAAATAATCTTCATGGAATTCTGAAAAGGTGAAACCTTGTAATCCCACTGCTCCTGAATGAAATTAAGCTCACCGGTAGTAAAATCATCAAGATTGAAAAAGCGGGCGCTGTAAAAACAATCGCTTATGGACTGGTCAAAGCAGCGGGCATTCATAAAAAGGGCGCCGCCAACAGTTCCCGGAAGTCCTGCAAAACGCTCAAGTCCTTCCAGGCCGTTTTTGTTGCAGAAATTAACCAGCTGTGCCATAGTTGCCCCGGCACCGCAGGAAACAAGCACCTCGTCCTCAGAAAGGGGCAGAACTGAAATTTCATTGAATTTCAAAAGACTGATCACAACACCTTCATAGACGTCATCGCAGAAAACAACATTGCTCGCTCCGCCCAGGATAAAAAAACAGATTTTTTCGGAACGGACAAACTGCAGGATTTTTACAAGCTGCATGAAATCTTCCGGCTCTGCATACACAGCCGCATTTCCGCCAATTCTGAAAGTAGTCTTAGCAGCCATAGGCTCGTTGAAGCGCAAAACATGAGAAAACTTATTTGACTCCGCAAAAGCCATGATTTTTTTCTGCATTTCTTCCATAAAATAATTATACAGAAACTGCGTTTAATTGCAAACCATCCGTGTTTTCATTAAACTGAAAATAGTTAATTAAAACGAGGTATTTTATGTCATTACGCTTATTCAATACGATGGGCCACAAGATGGAAGATTTCAGACCGGTTCAGGAAGGATATGTCGGCTTTTACGGATGCGGACCGACAGTTTATAATTACGCTCATATCGGAAATCTCAGGGCATACGTTTTCCTTGATACACTTGATAAAACACTTAACTACCTTGGCTATGACATAAAGCACGTAATGAACGTTACTGACGTAGGCCACCTTACAGGTGACAACGATAACGGCGATGACAAAATGGTAAAGACTGCCGAAGAACGCCATCAGTCAGTTCTTGAAGTTGCTAAATTCTACACAGACGCATTCCTTGCAGACATCGACGCCCTTAACATCCGGCGTCCGGACGTAATCTGTAAGGCAACAGAACACATTCAGGAAATGATTGAACTGATCAAAAAAATCGAAGCAAACGGTCATACATACATGGCAGGCGGAAACCTGTACTACGACATCTCAACTTATCCGGACTACGGAAAGCTTGCGAACCTGAATCTTGACGAGCTGAAAGAAGGAGCAGGAAAACGCAAGGAAGTTGTAATCGACGGAAACAAACGCAACCCGGGCGACTTTGTCCTCTGGTTCACAAAATCTAAATTTGAAAATCAGGCAATGACATGGGACAGCCCTTGGGGAAGAGGATATCCTGGATGGCATATTGAATGCTCGGCAATGAGCATGAAATACCTTGGAAAGCACATCGATATCCACACCGGCGGAATTGACCATGTGCCGGTTCACCATACAAACGAAATTGCGCAGAGCGAAGGAAGTTTCTCCGAAGAAGATCACAAGGAAGGTCCGTGGGTAAAATACTGGCTCCACAATGAATTCCTTATTCTTGAAGGCGGAAAAATGAGCAAGTCTTCCGGAAAATTCATCACGCTTCAGACTACCCTTCCGGCAGAAAAAGGATTCTCTCTCAAGGACAAGGGCTTCGAGCCGCTGGACTACCGGTTCTTCCTTTTGGGCGGACACTACAGAAAACAGCTTATATTCAGTCTGGATGCCCTTGAATCTGCAAAGAACGGACGGGCTGCCCTTATCCAGAAAGTCGCAAAGCTCGCACAGAAAGGCGGAGTGACACTTTCCAAGGGAAAAACATACGGAAAAGGCGAGGCTGACGACCGCACAGGACTTTCAGAAAAAGCTTCTGCATATCTTGATAACTTTAAGGAAGGACTTGAGAATGACCTTCTCACTCCGGTGGCAATGAGCGTTTTGAACAAAGTCATAAAGGACGGCTCTCTCGATCCAAAAGAAGCACTGGATCTTATTGATCGAATGGACAGCGTGCTCAGCCTTAAGCTCATTGAAAGCGCCGCTGCCAGCCAGAAGGCTGCGGAAGCAGAGGCAAAGGCAATGCTCCCGGATCATTCCGGCGATCCAGAGGCTGCAGAAATTGACGCTCTCGTAAAAGAGCGCACAGACGCAAAGAAAGCAAAAGATTTTGCCACAGCAGACAGAATCCGCGATGAACTTACAAAGCGGGGAATTACAATAATCGACACGCCGCAGGGTCCGACCTGGAAACGCGGATAAATTTTGGAGGAACTATGAAAAGAATTGTAAAAATTATAAGCACGGCATTAATCTCAGCAGGACTGCTTGCGGCAGTTTCCTGCAGCGGAGACATGCACGATTCAGATAAAAGTTTGAAAGCATACATCATTTATTCAACGACCGACAAATCCCTTTCCATTCCGAAAGGAACACAGTTCAACGAAACAATGGAAGCTTACGGGGTGGACGGCACTTACGGTGAATACAGCTTCAGGAAGATAAAAATAACTGCAGGGGACGAATACACTGCAAAAATCGAACTGTTTGACGCAGACAACAACTCTGTCTACAAAAAAGAGACAGGAACAACTTTCTTCGTAACAGAGTATGACATGACCATAAAGTTGACGGACAGCTCTGTCATTGACCTTACAAAATGGAATGGTGTAAAAATTCAATAATTTTTTGTAACCTTTGGAGTTTCTGTGCATTTTGTTGATATGGACGGTCAGACAGTAAATTCAAAGCCTCTGAACGCAGCTAATCCCGTTGACTTTAAGACGATTTACAACGAGACCATGCAGATGCTGTTTAAGATTTCTTATCGCATTGTGAACGATGAGGATGCAGCAGAAGACTTGGCTCATGACTCTCTTATTAAAGCCAATGAAAAACAGCTCACTTTTCCGACCATTAACGATGCAAAATTCTGGCTTATACGCGTTGTAAAAAACGCGTCCCTGAATTATGTAAAACGAAAGAGCCGGGAAAGAAAAGCTTATGAGAAAGCCCTGTACGAAGAAACCCGCATATTCAATTCGGGTGAGACAGAACTTTTGAAAACGGAAACAATAAAAACTGCCCAGGATGCCTTGAACAGACTGCCTCCTAAACTGAAAGAAGTCATTGTGCTCGCTGAATACAGTGACTTGAATTACAAAGAAATTGGTAAGATTGTAGGAATAACGGAAGGAAATGTGAAAGTACGGATCTTCCGCGCCCGCAAATTACTTGAAGAAATGGTAGGTGCCGAAAATGTATTCTTGCCCGACTGATGACATTCATTCAATTTATTTGGATAACGAACTTTCTCCTGCTTACATCAAGGACTACGAGGCTCACGTAAAGAACTGCCCTTCTTGTACCGCAAAACTTGAAGCGTTAAAGCGCGTAAAGTCTGCTTTTCAGAAAGATTCAGAATCAATTCAGCTTGACGAAGATTTCATGGAAAAAAGCTTTGAGCGACTGCAGACAAAAATGAACTATGCAAAGAACACTGAAAACGTTCATCAGTTCAGGATTCCTGCAGACGTTTCAAAATGGGCAGTTGCCGCTGCGGCCGTTGTCGTAGCCGCAATAGTTCCTGTGCGCATTACCACTTCTGCCAGAAATCAGCAGCCTGTAAATCATGTTGCATCAATTGCTCCAGTTGCCCGTCCACAGTCAGTACCGACTCCGGTAAGCCAGAGCGTCAAAGTTAATGGAAACTTTGACTACTCAGCGGACTATGCCATGCCAGTCGGAACATCTGACATGAATGCAAGGCAGAAATTCCGCGGAGGAAATCCTTCCCACAGATTCATGCCTCCTCGCCCGCCTATGCAGACCCAGGGATTAAGTTCTTCCCTGACAAACGTGGACGTTCTCCGACCGGAATTTGATGAAGCTAAAAAAATATCAATCAAAATCAATGTTCCGGGTCTGGATGAAGAAAATGACACGATAGAAATCAAACTGCCCGTGAACATGATTCCGGACAATTTAAGTGAATAGCACAAAATTATTAAGTTACCTCTTCAGAAAATCGCCTCTCTTCAGGACAGTGCTCTGGCTTGCCGTAGTGCTTGTCTTTGTAGTGTCATCCGTTACTTTCAATTTCCATACGAAAAAAATTCCGGTAATTGAATCCATAATGCCGCCGGTAGGTGCTCCGGGAGACCTTATAATCATAAAGGGAAAGGATTTCGGTTCTCTCCGGGACACAAGCTACATAGAATTCGGAGGAAGCAAGCTTACCGCAAGCTCCTACGTCTCATGGACAGACAACGAGATAAAGGTTGTCCTGCCGGCAAACATCAAGGACGGACTTGTAGTAGTAGAAACAAAAGATGCCCGCTCAAAGCCTGCATTCTTTGCAAACACAACTGCAGCTCCTGTTGCCGTAAGCCATAACACCCAGACTACAATGCCCCTTATAACAAGCATCTCACCGGAAAAAATATTTCCGGGAACACTGCTTACAATCAAAGGCGTAAACTTTGGAAATTCCCGGGAACGCTCAAAAGTATATTTTTCAACTGACCGGGAAATAAAGAAAGAAGACCAGAGCATTCAATCTGGTTCAGAAGATTCAGATTTTATTGAAGCCAGCGACGATGACTTCAACTATGTCTACTGGAACGATGGGGAAATCCGCCTGTACGTTCCGGACGGAGCTTCAAGCGGCTTTATATCTGTAGAGACCCCGAAAGGAAAATCTGCAAAAAGAAAACTTGTCATGGATTCAAAGGCCGGCAAAAAAAGCTACATTTCTCCGCGTACATATCTGGTTCAGTTCGGCGTTGACATTGACGAAACAAACGGCGACAAGGATTCCGACATTATTCTTCGCTGTCCGCGGCCGTTCACAACTCCTGCCCAGCCTAACGTAAAAATGACGGAATACACACAGGAGCCGGTTATCAGCGAATTCCAGCATACAATCATTCACCAGACTCCGGGAGCAAAGAGCGCTCTTGGAAAGAGGACGTTCCAGCAGAATTTTGCAATTACTGTTTATGAGACCCGCACGCAGATTACAGCGGCAAAACTTGAAAGCGGCGAAAAGATTAATGACATGCTGATCTCATCATTTACAAAACCGGATGCCTGCGTTCCTTCTGATTCAGAGGAAGTTGTTGAGCTTGCAAAAAAAATCACTGCAGCCGAAAAAAATCCCTACAACAAGGCAATATTGATTTACAATTACATGATTCAGAATTTTCAGATTGAAAAGCCTTCAAAAAAATCAGGAGTATCACCTGTTGACCTTATAAAGCATAAGAAAGGCGATGCCTATGACTTTGCAATGATATTTACAGCCATGCTCAGAGCCTGCGGCATACCGGCTGTTCCGGACAGCGGAATTCTTGTAAATTCAGACCTGAAATCACAGAATCACTGGTGGGCAGAATTCTATCTTGCTGGTTTCGGCTGGGTTCCTGTTGATCCTGCCCTCGGCGCAGGAATGGAATTCCAGTCATGGCAGAAATATTATGAACCGTCACAATTCTACTTCGGGAACCTTGACGGCCAGCACATTGTGTTCAGCAGGGGATGGAACGAAATCAAGCCTTCTGCCCCTAACAACAGAATCGTACAAAGACCAAAAAGCTACGCCCTGCAGTCAATCTGGGAAGAAGCCAGCGGAAAATCAATAAAATACAGCTCTTACTGGTCCAATCCTGTGGTAATTGGTGTATACTAGAAAGGAACGTAAACTGGGTTCCACGGAGAATCCTTCACATAAACTATTTTTAATGGAGCAAAACATGACAAAAGTATTATCAGTAGGCGGTTCAATCGTAGTTCCGGACGCACCGGACACAGAATTTCTTACTAAATTCATTTCAATGGTAAAAGAATGGCTTGCTGAAGATGACAGCCGAAAACTCATTCTGGTTGTAGGAGGCGGCGCCCCTGCCAGAGTATATCAGAACGCATACAAAGCTATTGCAGAAAAGACAGGCGGCTCTTCTGCCCTTGATGCAGCAGACTGGATCGGCATTATGGCTACCCGTCTTAACGCCCAGCTTGTAAAGGCTTCTTTCGGAGACCTGTGCCAGAACGACGTTGTATATGACCCTACAGCTCCGATCGAATTCAAGGGAAAAATTCTTCTTGCAGCCGGATGGCATCCTGGATTTTCAACAGATAATGATGCAGTTCTTCTTGCCGAAAAACACGGTGCAAGAACAGTGGTAAACCTTTCAAACATTGAGAAAGTATATACCGACGACCCGCGCAAAAATCCTGATGCAAAACCAATTGATAAAATCTCATGGGCAGATTTCCGCAAAATGGTAGGCGATGAATGGACTCCTGGAAAGAACTGTCCTTTCGATCCAATCGCCTCAAAGAAAGCAGATGAATGCAAAATGACAGTAATCTGCGCCAGCGGAAAAAATATTGAAAACATCCGAAACATTCTTGATGACAAACCCTTCATCGGAACTCAGATCGGAATGTAGGAAGGTAATTATGAGCGTTGCTGTAGTTTTTCTTGCAGACGGATTTGAAGACGTAGAGGCTTTGACTCCGGTAGATTATTTAAGAAGGGCAAATATTGAGCTTTACACTGTTGCCGTTCCAAGCCCGACAATGAACGACGAATACATTGCCATAAGTTCCCACAACGTACCGGTTGTAGCAGACCTGAGTTTTTCTGAATTCAAGGAAAACTTCAAGGATGAGCTTCCTGACCTTGTTTTCTGCCCGGGCGGAAAGACAGGCTCAGACAATCTTGCGGCAAATGAGGAGATCACTGCATTCCTTAAGAAATGTGCCTCTGCCGGAAAATACGTAAGTGCAATTTGCGCGGCTTCTGCCGTAGTCCTTGCAAAAACAGGGATTTTAAAAGACAAAAACTGGACCTGCTATCCGGAAATGGAAAAAAGCGTTTCTGAATACTGCGGTTCTGCCGAAAAAGCTGCCGAACTGCTTTCTGGAAGCACACATAAAAACGGAGTGCCTTTCGTTACGGACGGAAACATCATTACTTCCCGTGGCGCCGGAACAGCAGAACAGTTTGCAATGGAGCTAGTAAGGCTTCTGTGCGGCGAGGAAACAAAAGAAAAAATCCGAACTGGTACATGCCAGCGATAACATGCAGCCTGTAATTCAAGGAAAAAAATTATTTCTTGAATTACAGGCTGTTTACGTATAAAATAATTCTTATGAAAAACGTCCTGATTGTAGACGCAGCTCCCATGTTTCGGGAATTTCTTAAAGATAAGCTGTCGGAAGAAAAAATCCAAGTAACTGTCATCCCGGAAAAGTGCGATGCAATCATAAAAATGAATTCGCTGCTTCCTGATTTAGCAATCTTTGATTTGAACGAATTCGAAAACATCGACTACTTTCTGGAGCTTCTTTCGGACATAAAGTCAGACCCGAACGCTTCCAGGGTTCCACTCATTGCGACAGGCCCTGCAACAAGCCGGGAAACGCTCTCTTCATTCATAAAATATGGAATTTATAAATATTTCAACAAACCTATAAAATTTGACGTTTTCTTTGAATCAATCGGCCACGTTTTGAGAACCCCTTTTGCCCTGGACAACACGCCTTGCGTGCTGGATATTCACCGGAACGACAATGTAATCTTTATCGAAATTGCACAGGGATTGAACCGTGAGAAACTTTCCCTTTTGAAATACAAGCTTTCCGAAATCATTGAGACACATGAAATTGAAAGCCCAAAAATCGTGCTCATGATGACGAACCTTGAGCTTACTTTTGTCGACAGTTTGAACCTTGAGCTTCTTTTTGACAATATCCTTGCAAACTCAAAAATCCTTCCGAGAAACGTAAAGGTACTTTCATTCAGTGCATTTACAAAATATCTTGTGGACGGACATCCTAAATATGACGGCATTGAAGTTGCCACAGAGATTTCACAGGTTTTAAACTCTCTGGTGGACAGCACTACAACATCCCGGGTTTCAGACCTTGTTACTGACAAGCTTCTTACCCAGAGCGACAGTCAGGCAGAAGGCTCAATTGAAATGCGCTTTTCATCTGACGCAGAAACAGCCTTTCCTGATTCACAGAACGACGGATCTCAGACTGCCGTCCGGAGCGAATTCAAGGCACCCGAGGACAAGCGGCAGAGAATTGCAGTTATTGATGACGACGCGATAATTCAAAAGCTTCTGACAGCAACTTTCACAAGGGCCGGCTTTGCATGCGATGCCTATACCACAGGAACAGCATTCCTTGCCGCTGTAAGCAAAGGAAATTATTCGGCTGTCATTCTGGACATCATGCTTCCTGATATTTCCGGCTTTGACACACTCAAGAGGCTTCAGGGACTTCCGAATAAGCCTCCTATCCTGATTTATTCACAGGCAGTAAGAAAGGAAATGGTCGTGCAGGCTCTGGCACTGGGTGCAAAGCATTATCTTGTAAAGCCTCAGAAACCGGAGACCATCGTTCAGAAAGTGAAAGAATTTATAAATGCAAGAATCTAAAGACGAAAAACCAAAGGCACTGCCGCATGAGCTTTACCTTGCGAACGCCGTGCACGAAATCCGCACTCCAGTTCAGACCATAATCGGAACGCTGGACCTGCTTTCTGACACTCCCCTGAACAAGGAGCAGACTGAGTATGTACGCCAGATACGTTTCGGAGCAAACGTTCTCCTTACCCTGGTGAATGACATCCTTGATTTTTCAAAAATCAAATCTCATAAAATGGTTCTGGAAAACATTCCCTTTGACGTAAAGAACCTTACGGAAAATACCGTACATCTTCTGAGCATCGAGGCTTTCAACAAGAACCTTGAAATCGTAACGGACGTAGACTATTCAATTCCGGACTCTGTAATGGGAGACCCTACCAGGGTCCAGCAGATATTGCTGAACCTTGTAAAAAACGCCGTAAAGTTCACTTCCCAGGGCTACATTCACATTGAACTCAAGCAGAAAAACGGTTTTCTTGTATTTGTAGTAACAGATACAGGAATCGGCATCTCAAAGGAAAATGCGAAGCGGCTTTTTGAATTCTTTGATCAGGGAGACGCTTCAATCTCCAGAAAATACGGAGGAAGCGGACTGGGGCTTTCCATCTGCCGCGGGCTTGTTGCAGAAATGCACGGAAAGATCGGCGTAAAACAGAACCCCTACGGAGGTTCCTGCTTCTGGTTCTCAATTCCTCTGGAACCAGCAGAATCGATTGAACCGCAGGCTCAGTATGAGCTTCCTGTTCCTGCCACGACAAAAATCCTCATTGTAGATGACAGCCCCCTTGCCTCAAAGAGCCTTAAGAACAAACTGAATGCAATCGGCCTGCAGTACATAAAGCAGTCCCCGAACGGCGAGGACGCCATTCTGAAGCTTAAATATGCGGAGCAGCTGGGAAATCCCTTCGACATTGTATTTATTGACAAGGTGATGCCTGTAATGGAAGGATGGCATCTTGCAAGCGACATAAAGAACAATTCTAAACTCAAGAAGACAAAGCTCTATATGCTTGTCCCGGAAGGCCAGATGGGACAGGACGCAAAGATGAAGCTTTTGGACTGGTTTTCCGGCTACCTTTACAAACCGGTCCGACTTGAAAAACTCGACCAGCTTTTGATTGAGACTAACGGCGAAGTATCATCTGTCCGCCTTATTGAGGAGCTGCAGAATCCTGCATCCCTTTCCGAACAGGAGCACCAGCATCTGATGGAAGATTTAAAACTTGCGGCAGGAATGAAGATTCTGGTTGCAGAAGACCATCCTGTAAACAGAAAGATTCTTGTTGAATTCCTGAAGAAATTCGGTGCAGAAATATACGAGGCAGAGGACGGAGAAAAAGCCGTTAAGACAATCGGAAAACATAAGGACATACAAATTGTCTTCATGGACATACAGATGCCTGTTTTAAGCGGCATAGATGCGACAAAAAGACTTAGGAAAGAAAATTATTCCGGCGTGATCATCGCCTGCACTGCAAACAATGACCCGGCAAATTTTGTCGAATATCAGAAACTGGGCATGAACGACATACTGGTAAAACCTTTCAAGAGGGAAAAAGTTCGCAACATGCTGGACAAGTGGAGCACAGTAATTAACCTTCCGTCGGCAACTCAAATTACATGCGTAGATTCCAGAATGGTCACAAACAACGAGCTTTGGGATTCAGCGGATTTTGAAGACACAATCGGCAATGACATTGACCTTGGAAAACAGATTCTCATTGACTACATGGACCAGACCCGCTCATTTCTTACCGCTGTCCACGACCTTCTTGAAAACCATGACTTTGAGGAGCTGCACAGGATTGCACATACTCTCAAGGGAAGCTCCTCCGCAATTTCTGCAAACAAACTGACAAACATAGCGGCCCTTATGAGCGCGGCTACAAAGAAAAAAGATGAGGCCGAATTCCGTAAAAACCTTGATGATTTTGAAGAATACTTTGAGCTTCTTGAGCTTTCTACAAACAAATGGCGTCATCTTTATCCAGTGTGAGATACAGACAGGAGTAAAAAAATGATAAAGACTAATTACCATACCCACAGTGATTTCTGCGACGGAAAGGGAAGCCCTGATAAAATCGTAGAGACAGCAATCGCAAAGGGCTTTTCAATACTGGGAATATCAAGCCACAGTATGTACCCCTTTGCAAGCTCCTGGCACATCGCTCCGCGTGATTTTTCTGCATACACAAACGCTGTCCGTGAGGCGGCAAAAAAATATGAATCCCAGATAAAGGTACTCTGCGGCTTTGAGGCAGATTACGTGCCTCCGTTTACAGCCCCGGATTTCAAAGCCTATGCAAAATATTCACCGGACTACCTTATAGGTTCAGTTCATTACATTTTTACAGACAAAGGACGCCTCTGCGTTGACTACAGTCCGGACCTTCTTAAGACACGGATTGACGAACTGTTCAACGGAAATGCAAAGGAAATGACCATAAGATATTTTGAGCTTGAGCGCGAAATGCTTGCAAAATGCAGTTTCTCAATAATCGGACATGCAGACCTGGTCAGAAAGAACAACGCAAAGCTGAGCATGTTCTCAGAAAAAGACAGCTGGTACAGGGAACAGATAAAACTTACGGCAGATGAGATAAAGAAGGCGGGAGTTATTGCAGAAATCAACACAGGAGCGATTGCCCGGGGTACCATGGATGACGTCTACCCTTCTGCGGAATTCCTTTCCCTTTTGAAAGAAAGAGGTGTTCCGGTAACAATAAGCTCGGACAGCCATGCCCCTGAAAGTCTTGACACCGCATTTGACAGAGCAATTGAGGCGGCAAGAAAGGCAGGCTATACCGAGCTTGCATACCTGGAATCAAAAGATTCCATCAAGTTCCAGAAAATTCAGGATTGATTTCCTAGCGGTTCTTGCGCTCCTGAGCTGCAGCACAATTTACGCAAAGGAAAGCATAAGGCAAGGCTTCAAGGCGTGCCTGAGGAATTTCCTTGTTGCAGTTCAGACAGATGCCGTATTTTCCAGTGCGGATTCGCTCAAGGGCGGCGTCAATCTGCTTGAGGCGCAGGGAGTTCTGTGCTCCAAGGGCATCAAGCATAGTCCTGTCAATAACATCAGAAGCAACATCTGCTTCGTCTCCAGACTCTATAGGTTTTACAAGATCTTTCATTTCATCAGATTGTTCTGCAAGTGACTTCAAAATAGCCTCACGCTGCTCAATCAATTTTTCTTTTACTTCAGATACGAATTTATCATCCATAACTTAGCTCCTTCCTATCAGCCAACATTCGATTTTTAACTGCTGACTTGTTTTTTTTACTTGTACATACTAATATAAGTATAAAGTAGCAAAAAAACAACTTTTTTTGAATTTTTCTATGTAAAATTCTTTTTTTATGGAGGAATCGTGGCTAAAGAAGAAGCTATTGAAGTTGAAGGAATCGTAAAAGAAGCATTGCCAAACACAATGTTTCGTGTTGAACTGCAGAACGGGCACTTAATTATGGCTCATCTTTCCGGCAAAATGCGCAAGCATTACATCAGAATCGTTCCGGGAGACAGTGTAAAAGTTGCCCTCTCGCCTTACGATCTTGATAAAGGCCGAATTATTTTCCGCCAGCGTTAAAATTCATCAGATTCCGGAGCGAATTGATTGCTCCGGAAAATCCGTTCACAATAACCCCAATACTGATAATAGGCCCAAACGGGAAGAACCACACAAGAATTCTCAAAAGGAATAATCCTGCAAAAACCTGCAATACATTCAGAATAAAGCTTATGAGCAAATCCCCGCGGGAATAAGTCTTTCTGTAATTTCTGTCGGAATAAGTTGATCTGTAATAGCGGCGGCTGTTGAAATCATTCTGGGCGGCACCACTATTGAACCACTGCCAGAACGCATCTTCCGTCTGGTAAGCGCTGTAAGAGCCGTAAGGATTGCTTTCGTCGGTCTGGCTGGAACGGGCAGAACCAGTATACGAAGAATATGAAGAAGATCCGAAGCGGTCATATTCAGCACGTTTCTTTTCATCGCCCAAAATATTGTAGGCTTCGGAAATAAGCTTGAACTTTTCCTCGGCTTCCGCATTTCCCGGGTTTCGGTCAGGGTGATATTTGAATGCAAGGTTTCTGTAAGCCTTTTTTATCTCTTCAGAAGAAGCGCCGCGCTGAACGCCTAAAATCTCATAATAATCTTTCACTAAACGTCCTCATTACAAAAATAACTAATTCCGCCTGGAGTTACAAGAAAAAAAATTATTTAAATAGATTGTTCTTCAGTATTACCCAGGTGGCACCTTTTCCGCCTTCATTGTAGTCAGGATGACCGGAAGTGCCAAGACGTTTGTCCTGCTCTATAAATTTGCGCACCATTTCGCCAAGAACCGGATCCGTACCATGAGTATGAAGCCCCTTTCCGTGGACTATCATAATCTTTTTAATTTTTCGGACCTCGCAGTCTGTTACAAAGGCGTTCAGACGGCTCCATGCCTCTTCCTGCTTCAAGCCGTGAAGGTCTATTCTGGCCTCACAGCGCATTGAAACAAGGGCTGACCGGCTCTTGTAACGCTCACGGGCCTCTTCCTGCTCATTCAGTGAATCTTTGTCAACCGTGCCGTAACGGCGAAGCCACAGCTCCATAGGATTTATCCTGCGGTCACGCTCAGCATTGTAGTCAAAGCCTTCGTGCATCTTTTTCAAGGCCTTTTCCTCTGGTGTAGGAGCGTTTGCCTTTTTGTGAGAGACAGTATTTTTACCGCTTTCTTTCTGGCGCCTTGCCTCGCTCTTCTGATGTTCTTCCCACTGATTCAGTATATCGCCAAAATCCATATTTTCCCCCGGAACTCAGGCCTCAGCCGTCAATAAAAATTACTTTGTCTTCTGTAACCCAGCCGCCGGAATTTCCAAAATGCACGTATACCCAGCCGCCTGTTCTC
>JAFPCT010000181.1 GCA_017390125.1 Treponema sp. | reverse complement strand
ACATTCATGCGAAAGTTTTGCTTACAAAATAAAATCCGTGCTTTGGGTAAAGACACGGATTATCAGAAAGTTTTATCGAAACTTAAAAATTAAAATCAAGCATTTGGTGAAACGATGACCGGAAAAATCAAATGAATTTCCAGCCGGCGGAAAACTGCCTCCGTTCGAAGGAATTCCGTAAAAAGGAATTTCACCAGTAAGGTCATAGCCGATTTTTGCAGGCATAACCATGAAATCATAGATTTTTACAGGATATTCAGTGGAAACTACGATTCCAACAGGAAGCGAAGAAGAAGCAAGATTCTTTTCGATTGAAAGTTCCGTTGAAAAGAATGAAAGCCCCTTCTGATTTTTTATGAAACTGCGCAGATCACAGCCGGAAAGCACTTTTTTTGCATCTGCAGTCAGTTTTCCCTTTTTATTGAAGTCACCGGCATAAAGAAATCCGTAGGTAAAGACTTTCTGCTCTTCCTGAGCTTTCTCAAAACTTTTTCCAAACCTGTTTGCAAGTCCCACCCGCACATTTATTCCTACAGAACCATTTTTTTCGTAAAAAGCCCTGAGCATTTCCTGCTGGCCTTCTGTAAATTTGTAGAAAGCAGAGCCCTTTGAAAGTTTTTTCCCGGAAGCAAGAGAATTCAGAGCAATAACTTTTTCCGGCGCAGAATCAGCTCCGTCAAAGCAGACCGTAACCTGAGACCAGGATCCTTTTGAACGCAAGAAAATAAAAACAGCAACATCAAGGATAAAAAAAACTGCAATAGCAGCTACAGCAATCTGCTGCTTTCTATCCAGTTTGAAAAACCTGGAAATCAAAGTCTTAATCTTTTCTGTAAAAACCATAAGTGAATACTACACCCTTTGAAAAAAAAATACTATATTTTTGGAATGGACTTAGTTTTAAAATTTCACCCGGAAACAGAGCGGCTCCTGATAAAAGCCCAGAAACATTTTCTGCGACAGATAAACGAAGAGAACGGCGATTCCATAGCCTTTCCCTTTTATCCGATGTATGCAAGGCTTACCGGGCTGAATGTAAAAACTCCGGAAGAAGCAAAGTCCAGTATAGCCGGAATAACCCTTTCTGCAATAAAAACGTCAAAGTCCGGTTCCGGAATGCAGATTGTCTGCCCGGTTACAGTCACGTTAAACGACGGAAGCACTTTTGAAGGGTCAGTCCTACTGGGAACTTTAAATGAAGCGACAGAAAAAAACTATGTCCAGGATTTTTTTGAAAAACCAAAAAGCTTTATGATCTGCAAAATGAGACAGGAAGGTTTTGTTACAGAATTTTATGAAAAACGGTGGTTATGCGATAGGAGGTAACCGTTTCTGAAAGTATTACTATACTACCTATCGCATCAGTTTTTGCACAGGCAAAAACTGAAATGTTGATTTGGCAAATTGCGTGACGGAGGTAACCGTTTCTGAAAGTATTACTATACTACCTATCGCGTCAGTTTCAAACTACATTACCCCTTCGCCACGGTCCATGGCTGTCAGGCCGGTTTTTACGTATTCAAGGATTCCGTATGGTTCGAGAAGGCGGATAAGGCTTTCGATTTTTTCCTCACTTCCGGTTGCTTCTACGATAACAGACTTGATGCCTACGTCTACGATGTGGGCACGGAAGATTTCACAGGTTTCAATAATCACAGAACGCTGAGTACCTTCTGCCTTTACCTTTATCAAAGCCATCTCTCGCTGAGTTGTAGATTCCTTTGCAAGGTGCTTGATGGAAATAACTTCAACAAGCTTCGAAAGCTGTTTTTCAATCTGCTCGAGAATGTACGAATCTCCGTTTACGACGATTGTCATGCGTGACTGTCCAGGATTTCCTGTCTCACACACGGTAAGAGAATCAATATTATATCCGCGGCGGCTGAAAAGTCCTGAAACACGGCTCAAAACTCCGGCGTGGTTTTCTACAAGAACGCTCAATACAAATTTTTCCATAATTTTCCTCACTTATATGCTGTAACCCGCTTCAGAATATACGCCGAGAAGGCGGATTTCTTCAACAGATTTTTTTAATTCCTCAAGCACACCAAACACGTATTCCGCACTCTGCTGATTTTTCCCATTAAGCTCTGCATCAGCGTAGAACCAGTAATGCCACGGCTCCCCCTGACGCGGACGGCTTTCAAGGCGGGAAAGGCTCAGTCCGAATTTCTGGAACACACCCAGACATTCATACAAAACTCCTGCCCTGTTTTCTATAGAGAACATGAAGGTAGCCATATTCGGCTCCCTACATTCTGATTGTACACCATTTTTGCGGTCATTGGCAGAAATAATTACAAATCTAGTATAATCCCGCGGGTCATCCTGAACGTCTTCCTGAAGGATTTCCAGATTGTAATACTTTGCTGTAATTGCACTGGCGATCGCAGCATTATCCTTTGTTCCGTAATCAGAAACAATTTTTGCGCCTGTAGCAGTCGAAACCGCATCTATTTTTTCCCATGTATGGGCCGAAAGGAACTTTGAGCACTGAGCAAATCCCTGCGGATGGGAATATACCTTCTTTATTGAAGAAAGAGTTGTTCCCCTTGGAGCAAGCAGCGCATGCTGAATCCTTAAGTGAAGTGCTCCTACAATAGAAACGTCATCATATTTTGAAAGGTTGTCGTAATTCTGATATACCGAACCGGCAAGAGAGTTTTCAATCGGAACCATTCCGTAGTCTGCCTCTCCGGAAAGCACAGCCTGAAAAATTTCCCGGAAAGAATCCACCGGCTTTGCCTTTACTTCTCCATCAAAATAGCGTCCTACGGCCTGCTCTGCGTATGCACCTCGTTTTCCGCTGTATGCGCATACTTTTGTATCAGAAGCCTTCTGTCCTTTTTCAGAAGCAGGCTGAACGGCAGTACTTCGCACATGAACGACATGTTTTCCAACTACAGGAGCAAGAGCTTCTATGTCGTGCATAAGCTTGTCGAACATTCCCGGAAGCAGTGCCTGAGGTCCGTCGCTCACAGCCTTTTCAGGACAGTTGTGAACTTCCACAATAATTCCGTCTGCGCCGGCAGCAACAGCGGCAAGGGCCATAGGAGCAATTTTATCCCTGATTCCCACCGCATGGCTCGGGTCAACGATTATAGGAAGATGAGTCATGCTTCTCAAAACAGGAACAGCCGAAAGGTCAAGAGTATTGCGGGTTGCCTTTTCGTATGTACGGATTCCCCGCTCACAGAGAATGACGTTCTCACTGCCGGAAGAAAGAAGGTATTCCGCGCTCATGAGCCACTCTTCAAGAGTTGCGCACAAACCGCGCTTCAGAATTACAGGAATCTTTGATTTTCCGACCTCTTTCAAAAGGTCAAAATTCTGCATGTTGCGGGCACCAATCTGAAGCACGTCGACGCCGTATTTTTTCATTATTGAAAGATGTTCGGAAGCAACTATTTCAGTGACAACAGGAAGAGCGTATTTATCACCAGCTTCCTTGAGCATTTTTACGCCCTCTTCTCCAAGTCCCTGAAATGAATAAGGACTTGTACGAGGCTTATAGGCTCCGCCCCGGAGCATACAGGCACCGCTTCTTGCTACTTCAGCAGCAATCTCAAACATGCGGTCCCTTTCCTCAACAGCACAAGGTCCGGCAATGGCAACAATACGTTGTCCGCCGACCCTTATCTTCTGTCCAAAAGAAGAAGAGAGCTCAACAATAGTATTTACAGGATTGAATTCCCGGCTCGCAAGCTTATATCCCTTTGAAATCGGAATGACTTTCTCAACGCCGGGCAGAATTGTAACATCAGAAGGGTCAATTTTAAGCTGCCCTACTGCGGCGATGATGGTAGCTTCTTCCCCCGGCACTTCATTTGTCTTGAAGTTTTTTTCGCCTAAAAAATCCTTTATGCGTTTTTTGTCGGTCTCAGAAATGTCTTTTTTAAGAACGATTACCATCATCACCTCACTTTGGTATTAGTCGTTTGAAGGGTTGAAAGAAACAGTGCGGAGCACATCACCGAATACACCGGCAGCTGTTACACCTGCACCTGCTCCGTAACCGCGTACAGTAAGGGGAATCGGCTTGTAGCGTTCTGTATAGAATACGAATGCATTTTCTCCGCCTTTTACGCTGTACAAAGGATCCTCTGGACCAACTTCCATCATGCCGACAGAAACCTTTCCGTCCTTGATTGTGGCACCCATGCGAAGAACCTTGTTTTCTTTCTTAAGGTCAGCAATCTTCTTTGCAAAGTAATCATCAACCTCTGGAAGTTTCTTAAGGAATTCCTCTACTGTACCAGAAGCATCAAATCCTTCCGGGAATACCTTGTACATTGTAATGTCCTCAAGCTCAAGCTCGTAGCCAGACTCGCGGGCAATGATAAGTCCCTTGCGGGCAACATCCATACCGTTCAAGTCGTCACGAGGATCCGGTTCTGTATAGCGGAGCTCCTTTGCCTCAAGAACAGCCTTACTGAAAGGAACGCCCTCATCCAGTTTTCCGAAAATGTATGAAAGAGAACCTGACATGATTCCGTTGAAACTTTCAAGCTTATCTCCGGATTTATAGAGGTTCTGAAGAGTATCAATGATAGGAAGTCCTGCACCAACGTTTGTCTCATAAAGGAAGCGGCGGTGCATCTTGTTAGCAGTAGTACGCAAAGCCTTGTAGAAATCCATTGTCTTTGAGTTAGCGCGTTTGTTAGGTGTAGCGATGCTCATTCCTGCATTCAAGATATCAAGGTAGCGGTCCGGCAAATCATATGAAGCGGTACAGTCAACAAATACAGGATTCAAAGGTTTCTTTTCCTTTACGAATTTGATGATGTCGTCCACGTTTGAAGGTCCGAAAGCAAACATAGGCTTTTTCATGTCCTCTCGCCAGTTAGAAAGGTCGAGGCCGTCTTCCTTAAGGTTCATTCCGTCAATAGTTGTAATTGCAAGAACCCGTACGTCAACATTCTGCTTAAGGAGCTTGTCATGCTGCTGGTAAATCTGGTCAATCATTGTACCGCCGATTGTTCCGGCACCAAATGCAAACACTTCAATTGTCTGGGCTGTGTTGAAGAAGAACTGATGAACGGCACGAACAGCTATGTCGGCAAACTTTCCGTTGATTACAGCAGAAATACAGCGCTCAGAAGAACCCTGTGCAATAGCCTTGATGTTTACGTCCTGTGAGGCAAGGGCATTCGTAAAGCTTGATGCAACGCCACGGTTGCGGATCATGCCGTCACCTACCACAGAGATGATTGCACATTCTGTTTTTACACCGATTTCATCGATAATTTTTTCACGAATCTCAAGTTCAAACTCTTTTGCAAGAGCATCGCGAACTGCAGCGGCTTCTGCATCACGAACACAGAAAGAAATCGTATATTCAGAAGATGACTGAGTAATCAAAAGTACAGAAGAACCTGCGGCAGAAACAGCATTGAAGATTCTGCTTGCCATTCCCTTGCGTCCCCTCATTCCTGTTCCACCAACAGAAATCATTGAGACTTTCTTAAGGGCAGATACACCGCAGATTGAAGTTTTTGTACGGCTCTCAAAAGGTCCCTTTCCAATGCGTGTACCGCGTGCCTTAGGATTGTGGCTGTTCAAGCTCCATGCCTCAATGCCTTTTGCCTGAAGAGGTGCAAGAGTTTTCGGGTGAAGAACTTTGGAACCGAAGAATGAGAGCTCCATTGCTTCCTCGTATGTCATGTCATCAACAAGGATGGCATCCTTTACAACACGAGGATCTGCAGTGTAAACGCCGTCTACATCTGTCCAGAATTCAACGCGTTTTACGCCAAGTGAGGAGCCGATGATTGCGGCAGAGAAGTCAGAACCGTTTCGTCCGAGAAGACCCATTACAGGTTCCTTGCCGCTTCCTCCGATCCATGAACATACGAAACCAGGGAAAAGAAGGATGTGAGTCTGGCTCTGTCTTTCGCCGTCACGGTATGAAAGCAATGCTTCTGAAGTGCGGCCGTAATCAGCCTCACCTTCTTTCTGATTGCCTGTCGTAAACAGGAACTTTCGGGAATCAAGGAAAATGACGCTCTGTTTTTTTGCACGAAGGATTGCTTCCATGATCGGAGCTGAAAGGAGCTCACCCATTCCCATTACGCGGCAGTAAGCTGTGTCCGGGCATTCACCGAAAGAAGCTATGCCGGAAAGGAGTCTTTCAAGTTCTACAAAATTAGGTTCAATTGAAGCAAAGACTTTCTCAGCATCAAAACCATCAACTTTTGACTGAAGTTCGAGACAGATGTCCCGGTGGATTTTCTTGAGATTCTGAACAAAGGTTTCGCTAGAGGTTCCGGTGGTACAAGCATCGATAGCAGCCTGAAGAGAGTTTGAAACCCCTGCAACTGCTGAAACAATAACACTGAGCCTGTCTTCATTAGCTCTGTTGATAATAATGTCTGCAGAACCAAGCATGCGGTCTGCATTAGCCATTGAAGTGCCACCAAATTTAAGTGTAAGCATAAAAACCTCTATCTATTTAAAAATATGCAGTTATTCTAATAAAATAATCTATCTTTTACAATAAGAATGTCAAAGTCGTATTTATTCAAATTTTATGCTATCATTTTTTTCATGAAGGACAACTTTGACCTTGCAGAACTCATCAGGCAGAATCCGGTATTTTCTCTCAGCCGCAAAATGAAGTTTGCAGTGGCCCTCAGCATTCCGGGAATACTTTCTCAAATCTCTTCAATAGTAATGCAGTATATTGATGCCGCTATGGTAGGGCATCTGGGAGCAAACGCCTCTGCGGCAATCGGACTTTCGGCTCCCCCCACCTGGGTTTTAGGAAGCCTTTCAAACGCACTCTGCATAGGATTCACCGTTCAGGCAGCACATGCGGTGGGAAGCGGCAGCAAGGAACAGGCAAAGATGATTTTCTTTAAGGCAATCAGAACATGCCTCCTTTTTTCTGTAATTCTTGCGGCGCTTTCCGCATTTACAGCAAACCAGCTTCCGCTCTGGCTTGGAGCAGGAAATGAAATTCGGCATGAAGCAGCCGTATATTTTTTGATTTTCGGACTTTCAACTCCGCTGTACATGATGATTACCCTCATGGGCGGAATGCTTCAGTGCAGCGGAAACATGAAAATTCCCGGCATACTGAACACCCTGCTCTGCCTTTCAGACGCACTATTCAACGTAATTTTCATAAGATTCCTGAACATGGGCGTAAAAGGAGCGGCTCTTGGAAGCTCAGCAAGCGCCCTGCTCATCGCCGCAATCTTCATCTATTTTTCCGCAATAAAGTCAGAGACTCTGTCGCTGCTCAAATTTCGTCCATTGGCAGACAGCGGCTGCATAACCGGAAAGGCGCTGAGGCTTGCCCTTCCTGTGGCCGTCGAACAGGTTGCGTTTACAGGAGCTCTGGTAGCCGTAACAAAGATAATAGCTCCCCTTGGTGCAGCCGCCCTCTCAGCGAACAGTTTTGCCGTTACAGCAGAAGCCCTGTGCTACATGCCTGCATACGGAATTCAGGGAGCCGCCACAACCTTAACCGGACAAAGTACAGGAGCAGGACGTAAAGACCTTGTAAAATCCTTTTCCATACTGACAATTCTTCTGGGAATGTCCGTAACGGCAATAACCGGCATAATCATGTACTTCATATGCCCCTTCGTGTTCAGAATGCTCACCCCTGATCCAGAAATCCAGGTCCTGTCAATAAAGGTCCTCCGAATCGAACTTTTTGCCGAACCATTTTTCGGGGCTTCCATAATCTGCAACGGAATCCTAAGGGGAAAAGGAGACACCTTCGTTCCAAGCATACTGAATCTTGTAAGCCTGTGGATTGTAAGGCTCGGACTCTCGCTTCTGCTTGTGAGCCGGTTCCAGCTTCCGGGCATTTGGTTCGCCATGGCGGCAGAATTAACCTTCCGCGGCATCATCCTGCCCCTCAGGGTTTTCTGCCCGGGTTTCTTTACTTATTCTTATTCTCGTGATAATATAGATTAATTTTCTATATGAAATAAAAAAAATGAGGAAATAAAAAAATGAAAAGAAGTGTCTACACAATCGGTTCACTGGTAATCCTGCTCATCGCAGCCTTTATCTTTGTTCTTGTACCTATTTTTTCAGGCGGAAAAGCACAGAAGCGCATGCCTGCATTCGGCAGCTACGACGGAACAGAAATCCGTTACGAGCAGAATACAGACTTTGCAAACTATGTTGCCCGCTACGCAGACTACTATAAGAATCAGGGCGTAGAAATCAACAATTCAAACTACTACTACATCTTCAGCTATGCTTTCAACTCAACTGTAACCCAGCTTGCCGCAAAAAAAGCAGTACAGAAGAGCGGTTACAAGGTTCCGAAAACAGCCGTAAACCGTGCGCTCATGCCTTACTTTACAGATGAAACAGGAAACTACTCATCAAAATTATATAAAATCGCATTGAACGAAAGACCTGCACAGGTAGAAGACATGCGCAATGAGCTTGCCGCAACACTTACAACCCAGCGATATGCCGAAGATTCTTTCGGCGGTCAGACACCTTTCGGAAAAAAATCACTTTACGGACTCAAGCTTTCTGACTCAGAGACAGCTTTCATCGAAAAAATGGGTGAAAAACAGAGAAGCTTCAGCCTTGCAGTATTCAATATGAATGAATACCCGGAAAGCGAAAAAGTTGCTTACGGAAAGGCAAATGCAGACAAGTTCGTAAAATTCGACCTTTCAGTTATCACTGTTGACGACAAGGTAAAAGCTGAATCAGTTGCAAAACGAATCGCAAACAATGAAATTACATTCGCAGATGCTGTAACACAGTATTCAAACAAATCTTATGCATCAACTGATTCTGGAAAAATCAACAACAAATACCAGTACCAGATTGAAAAGTTCCTTGAGAACAAAGATGACTTTGAGACAATCAAGACTCTTGCAGTAGACGCAGTTAGCGCTCCTGTAAAAACAACTGTAGGCTATACAATTTTCCGCGCAGACTCAGAAGCAGTTCAGCCGGATTTCAAGGATTCTTCTGTAATCAACACTGTATACAGCTACCTTACAGCAAACGAATTCAGCGTAATTGAAAACTACTACACAGAGCGCGCAAAGAAATTTGCTGCAGCGGCAAAAGAAAAGTCATTCAACGCCGCTGTATCTCAGTTCAACGCAAAGAAAGTTGACGTTCCGGCTTTCCCTGTAAACTACGGCGACCTTTCTGTAATGAACAAGCTCAATACAAGCCTTGACGGACTTTCAGGAGCCTCAACAAACGAAGCTTTCATCAAAGCAGCCATCAGCCTTAAGAGCGGAGAAATTTCAGAACCTGTTGTAAACGGAAGAAACATCCTTGTTCTTAAGCTCAACAAGGACAATGTAAAACCTGAGAACCCGATTCCTCAGGAAGCTTTGAAAGACGAGCTTACAAATTATGACGCAGCATCTGCACAGGCAGCATTGCTTTCAAGCCCTAAACTTGTAAACAATCTTTCAGACGTATTCTTCAAATACATCATGAACAACAACTAGTTCATCTGAACTGCTTTCTGTTGAACTCTTTTCTATGGTAAAAGATTCATT
>JAFPCT010000180.1 GCA_017390125.1 Treponema sp. | reverse complement strand
TCCAAAGAAACTTGAAAAAAACGGAAAGAAAAACACTTCTTCTTTTGAAAAGCTGCTTCAGCGCCTAAACAAGGCGACTGACGGTCTGGTTGACTATTCATCTTACGCTTTTCTTGACATGCACATCTGTACGAATTATTTGAGCTGGATGCTGGCACTGGAAGAGGATGAGGTTTTTTCTGAAAAACTGTGCAGTGTCCTTATAATCAGGGGACCTTACGAAAGCGCTGTTTTTGATTCTAACAATGAGCTTGTTCTTCGTATAATCGACGGAATGCCCCAGTTCAAGGCAATCAAGCTTCCGATTGTGGCTGTTCCTACTCCTGCTGGAGTTATAATTGGTGTTCCGTCCTGCGATGAATATACGGTCGTCGTTTACAAGGACAGTCTTATTCCGACTATAATCCCGACTAAAATTGAGCATTACAGCACTGAAGGTTACGTTACTGAAATTTGTCCTAAGAAAAACCTTTATCCTCACAAGGGAATGGCATATTCATTCAAGATTGGTGAGCGTACGGCAACAGAAACTCAGATTGAGCCTCATAAGTCCAGGTCAAAGGCAACAAAGCAGTTCATCAAGGAAGCCAAATTAAAGCAGCAGGACGTATTCAGATTCCAGCCGGAAGCCACTTTGGACACCGACCAGCGTTTTGAGCTTGGTGCACGAATGGGAACCCAGATGATTCATGGAGATGTGCTTGTAGGGCAGTCTTTTGCTGATTTTGGTTCAGCTTTCGTAATTAATGCTGGAATTGGCCACGAGGAAACGCTGGTTGACCGAGTTCTTGTTGATTTTGCGGCTTACGGAAAAGTTCTTGTGGCAACAGGATCCTTGGATAAGGGAGAAAGCCGGTTCAATTTTGTTCCTTCCCTTCGCCTTTCGATTTCATATAAACCTCTTCACCGGCAGTCATTGTTTGTTTCCGGTGTGTTTGACTTCCGCATTGACGGCTTCAACGACAAGGCCTTTGCCAGCGACGTCCGCAATACAAACTTCGGAACTCTTTACCTTTCAGATGATGTTGGTGTAGTTCCGTCCATAAGATTTGGAATCAGATTCTAGATTTGTTGTAGTAAATAAATGCAAATCTTATTATATTTAGTTAGATAAAATTTAAATATCTGGAGAAACATTATGACTTCAAACGCAACCCACGACTGTAACGGCATTCCTTATCCTGTATTTACAACAGGAACAGTAACTTTGTGCGCTTCTGTTGACGGCGCAAAACCGGAAGGCTCTGTATTTCTTTTAAAAATCAAAACAGTTGGAAATGAAGCTCCTCTGCCTCTTCCTGGACAGTTCTTCATGCTGCGTTCTGTAAAATCTCAGGCACTTCTTGCCCGCCCTATAAGTGTTTTTCATTCTGAAGAAACAAAGCACGGTGTCGAGACATCTTTCCTGATTCTTCTAAAAGGTCAGGGAACAAAGGAGCTTACAGCCCTTGAAGCCGATGACAAAGTCCAGATTTTGGGTCCTCTCGGAAACATATTCCCTAAGCCTGATACAGGCAAGGTCTTGATTGTGGGCGGCGGAATTGGTGTTGCTCCGGTGGCAGGATTTGCAGAAACTCTTCCTGAAAAATCATACGATTTCATTGCGTCTTTCAAGAGCGGATCTTACGGACTTGAAAACATAAAGCCTGCCAACCTTACGATTACTACTGATGACGGAAGCACAGGCATAAAGGGTATGGTAACGGCCGCCGTTGATGCAGAAAAGATAAAGGCCGGCGGATATTCTGCTGTTTATGCCTGCGGTCCAGCTCCAATGCTGAACTACATAAAGACTGTTGCAGAACAGGCTGGAGTTCAGTGCTGGATAAGTATGGAAGCCCGCATGGCATGTGGCGTAGGTGTATGTCTTGGCTGTGTTATTCCGACAACCCAGGGAAATCTCCGCTGCTGTAAAGACGGTCCTGTTTTTGATTCAAAGATACTTTCTTTCCCTAAACCGGCTCCTTCACGGATCAAAAAGTCTGATGAAACTGTAGTGCCGGATCTTTCTGTAACTATAAAGGGCGTCCGCTTCCAGAATCCGCTTATCGGTTCTTCCGGTACTTTTGGCTTTGGAACGGAATACGCTTCTGTGTTCGACGTAAACCGGCTTGGAGGAATTGCCTCAAAAGGTCTTACTCTTGAACCTAGGCAGGGAAACAGCGGAATACGTGTCTGGGAAACTCCAAGCGGCCTTATGAATTCAATCGGCCTGCAGAATCCAGGAATTCCTCATTTCATTGAGCATGAGCTTCCAGAAATGATGGCGCTTAAGCCTGTAACTGTTGCAAACCTTTCCGGCTCAAGCCTTGATACATATGTTGAAGGTGCCAAGCTTCTGGAAAAAACAGAAGTTCCTATAATTGAGCTGAATATTTCCTGTCCGAACGTAAGTGCCGGCGGTGCTGCTTTCGCAATGAGCTGTGCTTCTGCAAAAACTGTGGTTTCTGCTGTACGAGCCGTTACAAAGAAGCCGCTGTGGGTAAAGCTTACACCGCAGTCCCCAGAGCTTAATGCCGTTGCATTGCAGTGCATTGAATCCGGTGCAGATGCAATCAGCCTGTGCAATTCTTTCCAGGGAGTTGCAATTGACGTAGAGACCGGACGCCCGGTTTTTGACAAAATAAAAGCAGGCTTCGGCGGTCCGGCTGTGCGTCCTATTGCCGTTCGTCTGATTTACGAGCTCTATGAGGCAATTCAGTCTCTGCCGGAAGAAAAACGAGTTCCGATTGTGGCAATCGGTGGAATTGCCACATGGTCAGATGTAATTGAATTTGTAATGGCCGGTGCGACTGCTGTTGAAGTCGGCACAAATACTTTTGCAAATCCTCTCACCATGATTGAATGTATTGACGGCATTACTGCATACATGAAACGCAAGGGAATCAAGAACCTTTCTGAAATCCGCGGAATTGCCCACGTCGAATAATCCTTTCTGAAAAATCAAAATGACATTTTTATACGAAAATGTCATTTTGACACTTTCGTAAAATCTGTAAAAATGTTATTCTTTCCTCATGAATACTTTAGTAGCATTGTGCCCTGTTGGCGCTGAAAAAATTCTTGGAAACGAAATCAAACATCTCGGCTATAAACTTGCGGGAAACGCTCCTGGACGAGTTTTCTTTGAAGGTGACAATGATGCCATGTTCCGTGCAAATCTCTGTCTTCGTACTGCAGACCGTGTTTTTCTGCAGATGGCAAAATACATGGCCCAGGATTTTGATCAGCTTTTTGACGGTGTCTACAACATTCCGTGGCAGGATTTTTTCAAGAAAGATTCAAAAGTTACAGTTGATAAAGTACGCTGCTACCGAAGTAAATTGAATTCTGAGCATGCAATTCAGTCGATCGTTCAGAAAGCGATTTACCAGAAATTAACAGAAAAATTCCATATGTCTTCAATGCCGGAAACTGGTGAAGAATCAACAGTTCGGGTTTATATGGACCAGGACGAAGCTCTTATCCTGCTTGACCTTTCGGGGCTTCCTCTGCACAAGCGCGGCTATCGTGTGGACGGCGGTATTGCTCCGCTCCGTGAAACAGTTGCCGCTGTTCTCCTGCAGGAAATGATGTGGCACAGAAAAACACCTTTGCATGACCCGTTCTGCGGTTCTGGAACAATTCCGATTGAAGCAGCCCTTTACGCATACAACGTGGCTCCTGGTTTTGGACGCCGTTTTGCCTTGGAAAACCTTCCGTTTTACAATAAGAGGCGGGCAGAAGAAATCCGCAAGGCAGAAGCTGAAAAAATCCGTCCGGACGTTGAGGTCCGCATTACCGGAAGTGACATTTCCACAGAAGCCGTTGAGCGCTCAAAAAAGAATGCGGAATATGCCTGTGTAATGGCTGGCCGCGCACTTCAGTCAATCGGAAGCGACGCAAAAATCATCCGTCCAGATTTCATTCAGGCAGATTTTGTAGAGCTCAGTGCGCCTTACGAAAACGGACTTATTCTCTGCAACCCGCCTTACGGTGAGCGCATTGGCGATGAGGAGCAGGCTGCAGAACTTTACAAGGGAATGGATGAGCTCTGGAACAGTTTCAAAGGCTGGGAATTCGGCATCATCACATCTCACAAGGAATTCCAGGAAAACTTTGGTCATTATGCAAATCTGCTCAAGGACATCAAGGCTGGAAATCTGGATACAACGCTTTACATGTACACAAATTCCGGCGACAAGGCAAAGAAAGTTCCTGTAAAAAACAACAGGAATGTCAAAGGACATAATTCTAAGGAGAGGAAGGTTAAATTTTAATGGCAACCGTTGTAGAGCACGATAAGCGCAGGCAGGAAATTCTAGAAAAGTCTCTGGATGTTTTCATGGAAGAAGGCTATGAGGACGTAACTTTTCAGAAAATTGCTGACCGT
>JAFPCT010000179.1 GCA_017390125.1 Treponema sp. | reverse complement strand
GTATAATTATTTTTCAGCATATTGAACAGAGAAGAGGAATGATTATGGAAAGATGTCCGGAATGTAAAGCTTATGTAATTACAGGGGCAAAATTCTGCATGAACTGCGGAAAGGAATTGGTTCCTTCCCCAGACTGGCCCCATTGCACAGCCTGCTTTAAATTAATCGACAAATCAAGCAAGTTCTGTCCATGGTGCGGAAAAAAAGTTGAAGATTCAAAACCTGTACTTCAAGACAAGCAGACAGAACCAAAAGCTACATATATTTCTTCTTCTTATGCGGAAATGGCATTTGTTGAAGGCGGCAACTTCATTATGGGAAGAGGCGACAATGAGCACAGAGTTCAGCTCTCTTCATTCAATATTTCAAATGCACCGATTACACAAAGCCAGTACGAATTCATTATGAAGAAAAATCCTTCAAAAATAAAGGGGCCGAACAATCCTGTTGAATGCGTAAACTGGTGTGAGGCCATAATTTTCTGCAACAAGCTGAGCCTTGTACGAAAATTAAAGCCATGCTACAGCATTGGAAACGCAACTGACCTTTCGGATATAGATTTTACAAGCCCCATATGGAAACACCTTGTATGCGATTTCGCTGCAAACGGCTTCCGTCTGCCGACAGAAGCAGAATGGGAATATGCCGCAAGAGGCGGAAGAAATTCTTGCGACTGCTTTTATGCAGGAAGCAACATACTGAATGAAGTCGGCTGGTACGGTGAAAACAGCGAGATTTCCAGCCATGAGATATGCTCAAAAAAACCGAATTCACTCGGCATTTATGACATGTGCGGCAACGTAGCAGAATGGACTTATGATGAATACGGAGAATATTCACGCTTTCCGCAGGTAAATCCGCGGGGTTCTTCAACCTTGAACGGAAACCATGTAAAGCGGGGCGGAAGCTGGCTTGACGACGAAGAACAGTGCACGGTATTCTTTCGTTCAGCTGTTCCGCGGACAGGAAAAAGCAGCAGCCTTGGCTTCAGAATCTGCTCAACAAGCAGTCAGTCCTAAGTTAAAGGGAAGATTTTTTCCTTGATGCAATAGAATCAGAAACCTGGGAAAGTACAATGGCAGCGAACATTATTGCACAGCCGGTAATTTCCCGGGGAGTAAGTTTTTCGTGAAGCAGAACTGCAGACGAAAGGACTGCAAAAACGCTTTCCATGCACATGATCAGGCTTGCAATAGTAGCCTCGCAGTATTTCTGGCCCACAACCTGCAGAGTATAGGCAACACCGCAGCTCATGATTCCGGAATACAGAATCGCAGGACCGCATTTCTTAATTGCTTCCCAGGTCGGATGATTAAAAATCAGCATCAGGACCAGGGAAATCAAACCAGCCGTATAAAATTCAACGCATGAAAGTTTTATTCCGTCAGAACATTTTGCAAACCGCTCAAGCAGGAGAATCTGCACAGAAAAGAAAACGGCACACAAAAGCGCAAGAAGATCACCCCGGTTCACAACAAAATTATCTTCCCGGTGAAAACACAGAAAATAAAGCCCCACAAAACCAAAAAGAACACAAAGCCAGGTTACAAAGGGAAGCTTTTTCTTCATGAAAATTCCGGCAACAGGAACAAAGAACATGTACATGGCCGTAACAAAAGCAATTTTCCCTGCCGTAGAATAATTGAAGGCAAACTGCTGGATGTTTGTAGCAAATGCCAGAAAAATTCCAACCAGCACGCCATAAACAACAGTTTTTCTGTTCTGGCGCCTGCGGATAAAAATTTCATCCCGGCTCATTTTTCGTTCAGCAATCCTGTCCCTCAGCACGACAAAAGGAAGCAGAAAAGTAGCGCCCAACAGCGTACGCACCGCCATGAACGTAAACGGCTCCACCGCCTCTGCCCCTACACTTTGGGAAACAAAAGACGATCCCCAAATCACCGCCGTAACCAAAAGAATGACAACACCTTTCAACTGAGTTTTCTGTTCTGCCATATATCCTACCGTTTGGGCTAGTATAGTGAAAAAAACAGGAAGGGGCAAATCCATTCAGGACAAAAGCAACCGGCATCATAACCGGAAGCTCAGGAAAAAATAACATTAATATGATTTTGAACTCAAGCAATATTTGCATAATGCACATTTATTGCATTCATGACGGATACAAAGTCCATTTCAGATATAGATTCAACTTCTTTATCATCAAAACCTATGCTTAAAACATGCAAGAATTTGGAAAATTCATAGATTATTTCATATTCATGAGAGAAAGAATTAAATGATAAATTTTCTTTAAT
>JAFPCT010000178.1 GCA_017390125.1 Treponema sp. | reverse complement strand
GTTCAATGCCTTCTCAAAGTCTGCTGCACCTTCAAGCTCATCTGCAAACTGCTTGAGAGTATAAGCAACGATTGCGTTCAAAGTTGTGTTCGGACCAGCAATTGAAAGCGAAGAACCGCATGAACGGAATTCAAATTTGTTGCCGGTGAAAGCGAACGGACTTGTTCGGTTTCGGTCTGTTGAATCCTTTGGAATCGGTGGAAGGATATCAACGCCGATTGTCATTTTAGAAGTCTTGTCGTTTGAATAAGCTTTTCCGTCTTTGATTGCTTCAAGAACTTTGTGAAGCTCATCACCAAGGTATACAGAAATGATTGCCGGAGGCGCCTCGTTTGCTCCAAGACGGTGATCGTTTCCTGCGCTTGCAACAGAAATGCGGAGAAGATCCTGATTTTCATCTACAGACTTGATAATAGCTGTAAGGAAAAGAAGGAACTGAGCGTTTGACTCAGGAGTTTTTCCTGGTTCAAGAAGGTTTTCGCCTTCGTTTGTAGACATTGACCAGTTGTTGTGTTTTCCTGAACCGTTTACGCCGGCAAATGGTTTTTCGTGAAGAAGACATTCAAGTCCGTGGCGTTTTGCAACTTTCTTCATTACTTCCATTGTGAGCTGGTTCTGGTCAACAGAAAGGTTTGTTGTGCTGAAAATCGGAGCCATCTCGTGCTGAGCAGGAGCAACTTCGTTATGTTCTGTCTTTGAAAGAATTCCGTACTTCCATAAAGTTTCGTTAAGGTCTTCCATGTATTTTACAATGCGCGGATTCAATGCAGCAAAATACTGGTCGTCCATTTCCTGACCTTTTGAAGGTTTTGCACCGAACAAAGTACGTCCTGTCATGCGGAGGTCTTTGCGCTGTGCCCAGAGGTCATGGTCAACGATAAAGTATTCCTGTTCAGGACCTACTGTTGTTGCAACACGGCTGACATTCTTTCCGAAAAGTTTGAGCACGCGTTTAGCCTGTTCATCCAAAACTTCCATTGAGCGGAGAAGCGGAGTCTTTTTGTCCAATGCCTCACCTGTGTATGAACAGAATGCAGTAGGAATACAAAGAGTATGTTCCTTGATGAAGGGATATGAAGTCGGATCCCATACTGTGTATCCGCGGGCTTCAAATGTTGCGCGGTGTCCGCCGTTAGGGAAAGAAGATGCGTCAGGTTCACCCTTAACAAGTTCCTTTCCGCTGAATGTCATAATGACAGTTCCGTCATCCTGAGGATTGATGAAAGAATCGTGCTTTTCTGCAGTAATTCCTGTGAGCGGCTGGAACCAGTGAGCATAGTGAGTAGCTCCGTTTTCAATTGCCCACTCTTTCATTGCGTGAGCAACTACATTGGCAACGTCAAGCTGAAGAGGCTCCCCGTTATCCAATGTTCGTTTAAGAGCTTTAAATGTTTCTTTTGGCAGGCGTTCCTTCATTGTCTGCTGATTAAAAACCATGCTTCCAAAAAGTTTTGGTACATCCGTCATTTTGACCTCCTGAAAATAAAAAAAAGGCGATGTGAATTTGCTAAAAAAGTTTAGAAAATTCACATCGCCTTTGATGCTGGTATTTTTATACACTAACAAAAAAATTTAATCAATAGGAACAGCAGGAATTTTTTTCAGATTTTTTCAATCAGCGTAAGGGGCGTGCATGAAAAATTCATTTCAAAATTCCGGGATGCTTCTGCATGGGCAAAAACTGCCGTTTTTGCAGCATCTGCAGGAAAATATCCCTGGGCAAGAAGCGCCGTACAAAGCCCCGCAAGAACGTCTCCGCTTCCGGCCTTTGCCAGTGCGGCAGTTCCGCGGTCACAGACATAAACTTTTCCTTCAGAATAAATATATGTGCAGGCACCTTTTGCAATCAGCGTAAGGTTCGGGAATTTTTCTGCAAAAAGCCTGCCGCATTTAAAACGGTTTTCACAGACTTTCTCAAAATCCCAGCCTTCAATTCCTGTGCGCTTTAAAAGCTCGCTCAGTTCTTTGGGATGAGGAGTCAGTATTACCCTGCTTTTGCTGTCGTTAAGTTTATGAAGAATTTCCTCCAGATTTTCTGCATAGAAAAAGTCCGCATCCAGAACGGCAGCAGGGTCTTTCATGCCGATTATGAACTGAATGAATTTCTGCAGGTCTGTTTTCCGCCCGAGGCCGCTGCCCAAAAGAACGGCAGTAGTTTTTTCCGGAAAATTTTCAGAAATCATAAGCTCCGGCTGCATCATAAAATTCATTCCGGAATCAAAAGCCTTTACAAGAGTTACAAGCCCGGCTCCAAAACGAAGGGCAGCTGTGCCCGCAATAACAGCGGCACCCGGCTTTTCACCGGCAATAACAGCGGCATGACCGAAATTACCTTTATGGGCAGATTTATTTTCTCTGAGGGGAAGCCGTATGTCCGCTTTTTCAAGCAGCCAGGCATCAGGGGCAGAAAGATTCTGAAATATAGAAGAAGAAATGCCCAAAGGAGCGGCAGAAATTTCTCCTGTAAAATCTCTGGCAGCGTCGCTGAAAAGGGCTGTTTTAAGAGCACCCATAGTAACTGTAGCATGAGCGCAGAATGCAGCTGAATGAATGCAGCCCTTACGGTCAATCCCGCTTGGAATGTCGCAGGCAAGACGGAATGCAGACGCCTTGTTTGCCCATTCAACGGCAGAAAGCACGCCGGGTGGAAGTTCCCCGTGAAAGCCTGTGCCGTAAATGCAGTCTGCAATCAGGGTCTTTTTGCCTGACACAAATGCCGAAAGCCTTTCAGTGCCGTCAAACGGAAGAATCTGAACGCCGGCAGATTCCGCCATTTTACGCTGAATCTGAGCTTCAGAAGTTTTAGGCAGTCCAAAGTCAACAACCAGGATATCTTTAACAGAGCCGAAAAGCCGGCGGCTCAAAGCGTAACCGTCACCGCCGTTGTTTCCTGTTCCGCATAAAATCAAAACGCAGTCAGGTGATTGGGCTGAGACAGCGCTTTCCAAAGCAGCGGCAGCATTTTCCATCATTACGCATTCAGGAAAGAAAAAAGATTCCTTGGCTTTCTTTTCCGGCACCCCGGAATCAAAATAAATTGCATTCATAGTGCAATCATACCACATTTGGATGATTATAAAAAATAGATCACAATTACATAGGGACGGCAAACCGAATTTATTTGAATTATTGAGAAAAGCGAGTAAAATTATTTATATGCCAAATGATCCTACATTAAATGTAACACGCAAGATTATCCGCACTTATCAGGACAGAATTCTTGGATTTTCCTTCATCTTTCTGATTCCAGCGTCTATTCTTTTGGGCTTACCTACCAGCCAGTACACTATTCCCAGCTGGTGGCATTCAGTTTCGCAGACATATTATGCGGCAGACAGCGCAGTAATGACAGGAATGCTCTGTATTTGCGGAGTAATGTTCATTACCCACCGTTCAGAAAAAATATTTGAAAAGATAGTTTTCGTTATTGCCGGTATAAGCACCCTTGGAGTCATCGCCTGTCCCCACGGAGAGGAATTCTTTGAACATGTAGGTCTTTTCCATCTCAGTAATCATGTAAGCGGATTTTTCCACATCATCTTTGCCTCAATAATGTTCGTTACTTTCGGCGTGCTCAGTTTCCTGAATTTCCCGGAAACGGCAGAAGAATTAAGAAATTCAAAACACGGCAGACTCAGAAATACGATTTTCCGTGTTAATGGAATAATCATATTCATTGCCTGCCTGTTCATGCTTATGCGCCAGTTTTTCCCAACCTATGACTGGATCGGAATTATTACTGAGTGGTTCATATTCACCCCTTTCGGCATTGATATGCTGATAAAGGCGAATATGTTCAAAGCTTTGAAAGATTAGAAAAAGATGAGCCCGAGGATTCCCAGCGGAATCAGATAGCAGGCAAACCACTCAAGCTTTCCCTTGCGAATAAGTTTCATCAAGAGGGAAAGCGAAATGTATCCCCATGCAAATGCGGACGCACAACCAGCAATCACCGGAGCCGCACCTACAGTTCCCCCTACTTCACCTAAATCCTTTGCTTCAAGCAGAAATGCACCAAGAATCGCCGGAATTGAAACGATGAATGAATATTCACCGGCAGCAGCCCTGTTTACGCCGCAAAACTGGCTTCCTGCAATCGTAGAGCCGGAACGGCTGATTCCCGGCAAAGTTCCAATACCCTGCATCAATCCGATGAACAGTGCCTGAACCGGGCCGATGCCTTTTTTCTGGGCCTCAAGTTTCTTTTCAGAGAAATTGCACTTTTCAATAAGCGATGAAACGACCAGAAGTACAGCAGTTACAATAAAACCGCAGCATGTAACTTTTATAGAAATAGTGCCGTCGTCAATAAGCTTGCTTGTAAGCACGCCTATAACTCCAGTTACGAGGGTACTCAAAATAACAGCGATAATCGTGCGGCGGCCCCGCTCTTCTGTACCGGAAATAAAATCTTCTTCTGTCTCCGGTTCTGTACGAGGCCTGCAGGAAATCCAGCGTCCGATAATCTTAAGAAGATTCCAGATCTTTTTACGGAAGAAAAGCACTACGGCAAGAAGAGTTGCCAGATGAAGGAACACGTCAACAAGAATCGGCACTTCAGAAAGTCCGAAAAGACGCTTTGCCACAGCCAGATGACCGGAAGACGAAATCGGCAGAAATTCACCGATTCCCTGAATGATTCCAAGAATAATACCTTGAAAAATAGACATATAAACCTCTTTTTTAGAATAATTTGTTCAACAGTTTGTTTGCGGCATCCTGGGCAGATCCTGCGCCGGATTTTGCCATAAGATCCTTTTTCTTCTGGTCGAGAACCTTTTCCAGATTATTGGCAGAAGCAAGCTCCTTTGAAAGAGAGGACTGAATGTCCCCGAACTCTTTGATTGAAGCAGTTACGCCGCTGTTCTTTTCTGCAAGAAGAGCCGAAACCTGTTTTCTTGCATCATCGGCAATTGCATTCAATTCTGAAGAAAGGGCCTTTGAAACAGGAGAGGCAATCTGAGCGGCTGCCTTGTCAAAATCAGTTAACTGAACTGAAAGTCCGTTTGAATCAGAAGAAATGACAAATCCCAGCGAAAGGGTCTTTATTCCTTTCAAAGCCTTTCCGTAAAGCGCAGAAACTTTTTCCGGTGAAAATTCCATGCCGGAAATATCCTTGATCTTAAGGTCCAGCGTTCCGCCGATAGAAAAACTTCCGTCCGGATCACAAGTCATTTTTGCATTGATCACAGAGTCGGAATCAAGCTTGAACACTTCTGCATCGGCTTCTATCGGGAAGCCTTTTCCTGAATAGCTTGCCTGAATGAGCTTTGCGTCAGAGTTTTCCCGGGCATCAACGACAGCAGAAACCCGGCTCTTTCCACCGGCAACATTGAATGATGCGTTTACCGTAGCAGGGTTTCCGCGCATATTCTGGTCGCTGGAAATTTCTTCTGCAGTACCTTCAAAAAGAAGGGCAGATGTTTTGTATTCATAACCGCTTGCCTTTACCTTTTCAATAAGAAGCCGCGGAACGACATCTTTTCTGTAATAAACGTCGCGGCCGGCAGAACGGCTGCGGAAAACCCTGACCTTTTTGGAAGAAGCTTTCTTTTCCTTCTTTTCTTTGCCTGTATCCTTTGCTTTTGCAGAAGACTTGCCGGAGCCTTTTGAATTCATTGCGGCATTAACTGCCATATTTGCATAAGGATAATATTTTCCGGCAACAGAATAAAGAACTGACTGAAGAGCGTCATTCATAACCCCTTTCAGACCGGCAGGAGAGAAAGATTTCTTCATCTCGCTTATTTTTGAATCAACAAGAGCCGAATCGCTCTTTATTGCAGACTGCATCTGCTTTGAATATCCATTTACTGCAGCGGCGTCAGAGGCAATGCCATCGGAAGTTTCCTTGATTTTTGACTTAACTGCTTCTGCTTCCTTGTAAATTGAAGAAATCTTTTCCAAAGCGTTCTTTATTTTTACAGGATCATTAAACTTTGACCAGTCAGTGCCCGCAATCTCGTTCACATCGGCAGTAATTTTTTCAATCGTCTTCTGATATTCAGCAGGAACATTCTTCCATTTTGCAACCTTGGCAGTAACGTCTGCAGAAATTGATTCGGCGACTTTCGGAGACTTCAAATCATTCTGAATGCCGGAAAGCATGTTCTCTGGATCATAGCTGCTGAACATTGCTTCAAGAGATTTTGCCGCATTTCCGGCAAAATCACCGGACTTCTGAGCCGAAACCTTCTCCGCTTTTTTTACTTCTTTTGACTGAGGTGCAAAAACAAGCTCGCCTGAAACCTTTCGTTCTGTACCAAGGGCAACTCCGGTAACTTCCATCGTCTCCGCGTGGAATTTTCCCCGTAGCAGATCCGGAAGGTTCAAATCCAAGTGAATGCTGTCAATTTCAAAGAGGTTTTTCATCGGAGCGTCCTTGTCCGCCTGGGCAAGGGAATCAATCTGCAGGGACGCGCCTAAAATCTTAAAGTCAACGTTTCCGATGTCTGTCTTCGCAAGGAAGATATTCTGCATTGAAGTTACAAGAAGTTTTTTTACAGCAACATTTTTAAACAATGCAACAAACAGTGAAAGAATGCAGACAAAGCTCACCGCCGCAATGAACGGGACAAGCTTGAAAGATGCTTTCTGCTGACTTATGTTCTTTGCAACGAATTTTGCCCGGTTGAAATCAGATTTAGGAAGAGAAGCTGTCCTGTCAATCTGGAACACTTTGTTTCCCTTTTTGTCCTTTCCTGCAGAAAACAGGGATTCAATAAGTTTTTTATCTGTCTCGATATAGATCTTAGAAATTATTTTCTTCTCAAACTGCTCCGGCGTGTAAGCCTTCTTCAAAAGTCCAGGAAGTTTTTTAGCAGGAACAGTCTTCGCTTTTTTTGCTTTTACAGTTTTTTCAGTTTTTTTAGCCATACAGTCCTCCTACTCTGAATCAGAAACCAGCGAAACGATTTTTCCTGCAAGAGGAATCTTACAGAGCGCCTTGAACAGCTTTGAATTAATCAGAACAGGAGCAAGGGTGTTCCGCCAGAATTTAATGAAAACGCATACCAGTAAAAACAGCGGAAGATAGCACAGAAGCCCGAAAATAAAGGAGCCGCAGACAACGGAATTATTGAATTTCGTAAATCCAACAAAAGGAATGTCCAGAAGCCCGGCAAATACAGCTTCCATAGGTTCAAATGTAAGCACGGCATAACCGATTGAATCAAAAAAACCGTCCAGAAGGTACGCGAATAATGAGCCCAGCAGAATCATGATGCAGTAACCGCATTTGTTTATCCGGACAAAGGCAAAGAAAACCAGCAGGATGTACCAGAGAACATTGTTTTTAGGCATAAACCCAAGAATAAGACCAATACAAAACGAATTTGCAATCTGGGATGGTTTTGAATTTGAATTCAAAACCTTGAAGAAATTCACGATGTAACTTAGCATTTTTCCTCCAATATTGTTCAAAAAGTTTAACACATACCCAGTCACAAAATCAATTTTTAAAAATGTGTGCAATAAAACTTTTCGTGCTATAATTAACTCATGGCAAAAGTCACCAGAAAGCTGGTTACGGAGATTATATTTTTTTCCAGCATACTAATAATTGTAAACCTCATATTCGACTACGTTGAGATGAAAAAACTCATACAAAGTACATATGATGAATTTCTGGCACAGATATCCATGACTGCCTCCTCATATTTTGACGCAGACAAGATTGACAAATACATCTCGGAAGGTGATGAAAGCACAGAATACAAAGACGCCTTTGACCACTTGCACATGCTTACCCAGACTATGAACGCAAGTTTCATCTACCTTATAAAACCGGACCTTCCTGACTGTGGGGAAAAAACATATGTATTCAATACAGTAAACAATAACCTTCTGAACAAATATCATCCGTATCCGGCAGGTTTCAGGGAAAAATCCTCTGACTCTTCTGCACAGAGGTACAAAAAAATCATGGAGCAGGGAATCCCAATCGTAGACTACGACTACTTTTCCCACGTAGGTGCAAGGGCCCGAATTTCCATGCCGGTAAAGAATTCATCAGGGGAAACCGTGGCAATTGTCTGCGTAGAGCATAAGCTTGACGACATCAGCCGCATTCTGCACAGGTACGTCCGTGCCGACATGATTTACGGTCCGATTGCAGGAATTTTCTTTGTGATTCTCATCAGCTTCTTCCTGAGCAGGCACTTTATCCGCCCGATAATCGACATTACAAAGGAAACAGACAGCTTCATTTCACAGAACGCTCATTTTTCGGGAAAACTGCAGGAAATCCATACAAAAGACGAAATTGAAACCCTTGCCCGGGCCATTTATAAAATGGGAATCGACCTTCAGGAATACATCAAAAACCTGATGCAGATTACTTCGGAAAAGGAAAGGATAAGCGTTGAGCTTGCCGTTGCCACAGGAATTCAGGACGGAATGCTTCCGAAAAACTTTTCGCCTTACCAGGAGCATCCGGAAGTTGAGCTTTTCGCTTCCATGGTTCCCGCAAAGGAAGTGGGCGGCGATTTCTACGACTTCTTCTTTTCGGACAGCCATACTTTATGGCTTGTAATCGGAGACGTAAGCGGAAAAGGAATTCCAGCCGCAATGTTCATGGTAGTCTCAAAGGCATTAATAAAAAACTATGCGATGCAGAAATTTTCCCCGGGAGAAGTTCTTACCAGGACGAACGCCCAGCTTTCCACGGAAAATCCCCAGGGGCTTTTCGTTACGACATGGATTGCCAGAATAGATCTTGAGACCGGCGAAATGATTTTTTCAAATGCAGGTCACAATGCACCGATAATTTACAATGACGGAAAACTTACATTCCTGAGAGAAGTAAGCGGTATCATGCTTGCCGCACTGGACAACACCCAGTACAAAGAGCACAAGGTTCAGCTTGCAAAATATTCGGGACTGTTCATCTATACGGACGGAGTTACAGAAGCCACAGACACGGATCATCAGCTTTTCGGCGAAGAGCAGCTTTTCAACGTGATTTCAAAATTCCCAGAAAACACTGAAATAACCAGCAGAGTTCTGATTGAAAAAGTTTCTTCGGAAATCGAAAAATTTAAAAAAGGAGCGGCTCAGTTCGACGATATAACCATGCTTTCATTTATGCTTAAAGAACTTGATGATTCAGGAAACACGAAAACCCGCGTATTCGACGCGGACGACAAATACCTTGACGAAGTACTGGCTTTTGCAAAATCAAGCGTAAAAACAGAACTTTCACCGGAAACAGACAACAAAATTGACCTTGCAGTGGAAGAAATATTCGTGAACATAGCACATTACGCCTACAAGGACGGCAATGGAAAAGTAAAGATTGTTTCTCAGCTGAAAGATAATCCGGAAAGACTCTGCATAGAATTCTCAGACCAGGGAGTACCATTCAATCCATTGGAAAAGCCGGATCCGGACATTACCTTGAGCGCCGAAGAGCGTAACATCGGCGGACTGGGCATTTTCCTTACGAAGAAATTCATGGATAAGGTTGAATACAGATTTGAAAACGGAAGCAATATCCTTTACATCGAAAAAAAACTGTAAGTCCGGAGATCAGACAGAAATTGAAAGGATTGAATCCATGCCGGTTGCAATGAAAACCTGCATACAGAATTCAGACGGATGCTGAATAATGAGCTTTCCTTTTGTTGCAGCCATTATTTTGTGGGCAAGAAGAATTACTCGAAGTCCTGAACTTGAGACATATTCAACTTTAGAAAGATCCATAATCATAGTCTTTTTGTTTTTAGCTCCCTGTTTTACAGCTTCCTCAAGCTGAGGAGCAGTTGTAGTGTCCAGACGGCCTTCTACATCAAATTTAACAGTTGCATCGTTTTGTGACTGATTAATAAACATAGTAAATCCTTAAATCAAGATACGATTATTATATAGGAATACCATTAAACGACTTACATTTACTTTACTTATATTTAGCAATAACTGGTATATTTTTATTTATAATATTATATGAATACACTCATAAAAGAAGTATTTGTAAAAACACTGAAAGAGAAGCTTAATGATATTGATGTTGGCAACTCAGAGATTGAAGAAGAACAAGCTCTTGAGATATTAAAATTAATAGCACACGAACCTGTTAGTAAAGAAAGAGCTGCTATAGAATTAGGTATTTCTCCAAGCAGATTCGATAAGTTAGTAGAAGAGAAGAAATTACCTAAAGGTAAGAAGAAATTAGGTTGGAAAGAATTAAGATATTACCTTGACGAAATAATTGAAGCTGGTAAAAAGTATAAAATAGGTAAGTTTAAAAAGTAGAAACAATAAATATATCTCACTCCTGATAGTTGAATATCAGGAGTTTTCTTTTTATATAATAACTGTTAGTATTCCATTTTGTTTTGTAGTATTTTTGTATCTGTAAGCTTACAAAAATACAT
>JAFPCT010000021.1 GCA_017390125.1 Treponema sp. | reverse complement strand
GGACTTCTTCGCCGCAATTCGCCGGGACTCAAGGTTACGATAAACGGAAAGGCCTATCCGGTTGTGGGAAGAATCTGCATGGACCAGTGCATGGTCGACATAGGAAAAGACAACAAAGACGTGCACCGCTGGGACAAAGCCATAATATTCGGTCCGAAAGACCGCGGATCCCTTTATGACGCTGATGATCTGGCAAAAATGACAGGGACCATATCCTACGAGGTCATGACTGCAGTTTCAAAGCGCGTGAAGCGTATATATGTATAATTTTTTATTGTGAAACATCTTTATTTATTATATACTTTCTAGAGTTAAAAAGTTAAAAATAGTAAAAACGAGGAGATTATTAATGAAAAAGTTGAAATCTATTAAGGTTGCGAGTATCTGCCTTATTGCTATTTTTATAGCATCCTGTGCGTCAACTCCGAAACCTTCCGATTCACAGGCAGCCCACGACGATAACCTGGTCTCACAGGGCGGTTCTGTACAGGATGCAAAAGTCATCAGAGAACCAAAACCTATTTCCGTTCAGAACACGTCAAACCAGCTTGAAAAGAATTTCAAGGACAAGCTCAACGATCTGGAAATAAAAATTACAACTTCGCCAAAAACAACTGTCGTTGGCAAAGCTTTCAGCTCACCATACACGGTACAGGTAAAAGATTCTGCAGGGCCAGTATCTGGTTTTGACCTTACTGTAAACTGGCCGGCAGGCAGTGCAAACGGAACGATTACATACAGCACAGCGCAGCTCAAGACAGATGATGAAGGAAAAGCCGTTTTTACTCCTTCCGCTCCAAAATTCGCAGTAAAGGATTCTGTTACATTCTATCCTACTCCAGTGAGTTCCTCACCGGCAATCGTTCAGGCTGCATATGAAAGAGCCGTTACTGCCCCTTACGCAGTAAAATCAAGCTACATAGGTTACCCGGGCGGAGTCCTCTTTACATATGACTTCAACGAAAAGGGAAACCCTACTACAAACAACTTTACCCTTCTTCAGACATTGAGAAATCTTGGCGTAAACGTTGGAAATTCACCGGTAAGCGACACATCATACTTCAACAAACCGGTTTCTGAGCTGTACAAGGCAACCTACGACATTACTGGTGCCGCATACAAATTCATGGTTTCAGGAACATTCAAGTATGCCTCTCCTGCCGTTGAAACTGAGGACGGCGTGACCGTCACCCTGACAGCTGATATAACCTGCGTTGACATGAAAAACGGAAATGTACTCTACAAAACTGTTTTTTCAGAAACAACAACAGATAAAACAAAATGGAATGCCGAACAGAAGTGCCGGAAAATCTTGGCTGAAAAAGCCGCCGACGCAATCATCTACGGCATGTAAGGATTATTTATGATTTACACAGATACCAGAGATTCAAGCGTAAAGACTGACTTCAGAACAGCAGTAATGAACGGAATGAATTCTGCAACAGGCGGACTTTACATTCCTACAAGTTTTCCGAAACTGAAAAGTTCGTTCATCAACAAAACTCCGGAACCGTCTTTCAGGGACATTGCATTTAACATGGCAAAACCTTATGCAGAAGGTGAAATCCCAGATGATGACCTTATGGCTATCATCTGTGACGCATATCCTTTTACTCCAAAAGTAGTTCCGGTAGACAGCATTTCTTATGTACTTGAACTTTTCCACGGTCCGACCTGCGCATTCAAAGATTTTGGCGCACGTTTCATGGCTCGTGTAATGTCTTACTTCAACAAGACAGAAAACGGCACGCTTCACATTCTGGTAGCAACTTCCGGTGATACAGGTTCTGCAGTAGGATCTGCATTCCACAATGTTCCGGGACTGGACGTTACAATCCTTTATCCGGAGGGAAAAATCTCAAAAATCCAGGAAAAACAGCTTTCAACATTCACAGGAAATGTACGGGCCCTCAAGGTAAAAGGAACATTCGACGACTGTCAGAAGCTTGTAAAAACTGCATTCACAGACGCTGATCTCCGCAAGGAATTCCGTCTTTCTTCTGCAAACTCAATCAATATATCACGTCTTCTTCCACAGAGTTTCTACTATATGTACTCTTCTCTGGTTGTAAAGAACAGGGCTGCATTGGATTCAAAGATTGAGAATCCGGCAATTATTGCCGTAGTTCCGTCAGGAAACTTCGGAAACCTTACATCCGGACTTATCGCAAGGGAAATGGGCGCACCTATCGAAGGTTTTGTTGCAGCAACAAATACAAACAGAACTATTCCTGACTGGATTGCAACAGGTGAATACAATGCCCGTCCTTCAGTAGAGACATTTGCAAATGCAATGGATGTGGGAGCTCCGTCAAACTACGAGCGAATCAAAGCCCTCTACTCTTACGAAGACGTAAAATCTTTGTTCGCCTCATACTGGCTTGACAATGACGGCATCAAGGACGCAATCGCTGACTGCAATACAAAAACCGGATATACAATTGATCCTCACGGAGCAATCGCATGGAAGGCCTGGGATGACATCAGAAGCGGCGAGATGCAGAAACTTAAGGACGGCGTAAAGAACGACTGGACAAAGCCAGGACTTACACCAAACCTTCCTGCATGGGCTGACAAAGTTACAGAAAAAGACGCTGTGGGAATCATCCTTGAGACTGCTCATCCTGCAAAATTCGGAAACATTGTTTCTGAATCAATCGGAAGAGAACCTGCAATTCCAGAAACATTGCAGGCAGTAATGAACCTTCCGGACCAGTCAATTCCAATGGAAAATGACTACGGCAAGTTCAAGGACTGGCTCAAAGCCAACCTTCAGAAATAATTTTTTCGGAGCCGAAAATGAAATTACTTGTGATCATTCCGACATATAATGAAATTGAAAACATTTCCAAGATAGTCCCGGAAGTGTTCAAGGTAATTCCTGAAAATGCAGGAATTCTTGTTGTTGATGACGGTTCCCCGGATGGAACTGCAAACGCCGTAAAAGAGATGCAGAAAACCTACGAGGCACGGCTTAACATTCTTGAGCGCAAGGAAAAGAGCGGTCTTGCAAATGCTTACATCACAGGATTCAAGTGGGGAATTCAGAACGGTTACGATGTCCTCTGTGAGATGGATGCTGATTTCTCACATAAACCTGAATATCTTCCGGAACTGTACAATGCAATTCAGTCAAATGACGTTGCAATCGGTTCAAGAAATATTAAAGGCGGCTCCGTTGAAGGCTGGTCTGCATTGCGCAACTTCATTTCAAAAGGCGGCTCACTCTATTCACGCATGGTTTTAGGCTGTCCGGTAAAAGATTTAACCGGCGGTTTCAACATGTGGCGTAAAGAGGCCCTTGATAAGATCGGATTGGACACGATCATTTCAAAAGGATACTCATTCCAGATTGAAATGAAATATAAGGCATACAAGGCAGGCTGTTCCATCAAGGAAATTCCTATTGTTTTCCCGGACAGACAGTTCGGTGAATCAAAAATGAGCAAAGGAATCTTCATGGAAGCGCTTAAGGCTGTCTGGAGAATCCGTAATGCTTAAGAAAATCATTAAGTTCGCCGTAACAGGCGGACTTGGAACCCTTACAAATTTAATTCTTTTTATATTGCTTGCAGATTTCCTGAAACTGGAGGCACACGCAGTGAGCGTCTTCTGTTTTTTGGTTTCCTGCACACAGAACTACATCATCAATCACATATGGACTTTTAAAGTTGAAAATAACGGTGGAAAGCTTTCATTCAAACTCTGGGGAAAGTTTCTTGCCGTATCT
>JAFPCT010000177.1 GCA_017390125.1 Treponema sp. | reverse complement strand
TATCGAGCGACAGAGTTCAACTCCGCAAAGCAGTTAATTTAAAACAAAAAAGCTCGTTCATTACGAACAAGCTTTTATACCGGAGAAGAGACTTGAACTTGCCTACAATCGAAAATCCGTTAAAAAAGAATCCGCCAAGGATTCTTTTAGGATTATCGCCACTCAGGCACAGAGCGAGATTTATCGAGCGACAGAGTTCAACTCCGCAAAGCAGTTAATTTAAAACAAAAAAGCTCGTTCATTACGAACAAGCTTTTATACCGGAGAAGAGACTTGAACTCTTACGCCATCGCTGACAAAAGATTTTGAGTCTTTCGTGTCTACCATTCCACCACTCCGGCAAGTGAATCTACAATACCAAATTACAAACTCTTTTTCAAGCATTTTTTGTTCGTTATAATAATTTTTGCAGGAAATTTATGAATAAAATAACTACAAGAGCAGAACAGATTTTAAAGACCGTATTCGGCTACAATTCATTCCGTCCACTCCAAATTGACATAATCAAGAGCATTATGACCGGCAATGACACCTTAGCCATCATGCCAACCGGCGGCGGAAAATCAATCTGCTATCAGATACCGGCCCTCATGTTTCCCGGAATCACGATCGTAGTTTCACCGCTGATTTCACTCATGCAGGATCAAGTTTCGTCACTTATAGAAAATGGAATCGAAGCAGTCTATATGAACAGTTCCCTTGAATGGACGGAATACCTGGACACCGTAAAAAAACTTAAGGACGGACAGATAAAAATTGCCTATGTATCACCAGAAGGACTTGCCACCGGCAGAATGCAGAGCATTCTTCATGAATGTTCCGTTCCAATAAACTGCATCACCATAGACGAAGCTCACTGTGTCTCAGAATGGGGACATGACTTTCGCCCGGATTACATGGAAATTGCAAATGTACGCCAGCAGTTTCCGGAAGCAGTCTGCCTTGCGCTTACAGCAACGGCAACACCTCAAGTCCGAGAAGATATAGTAAAAAATCTCAGGCTCAGGAATCCACAGACATTCATAGCCAGCTTCAACCGAGAAAACATATTCTTGGAAGTAAAGCCAAAAAAAGATGCACTGAATCAGGTCATAGACTGCATTGAAAAACACAGGGATGAAAGCGGAATCATCTACTGCTTCTCACGAAAACAAGTTGACCAGCTTACAGTCGCATTGAAAAACCTGCACTACTCTGTCCTGAACTATCATGCAGGCCTTTCAGATGCAGAACGCAGTAAAAATCAGAATCTTTTCATAAAAGACAAAATCAGAATCATGGTTGCGACCGTTGCTTTCGGCATGGGAATAAACAAGCCTAACGTGCGATTCGTAATTCACTATGACATGCCGAAATCTCTGGAGGAATACTATCAGGAAATAGGACGGGCAGGACGAGACGGCCTCGAAAGCCATGCACTGCTTCTCTACAGCCTTGGCGACATCCATAAAATACGTTTCTTCTTTCAGGAAGCAGCCGATCCGGAAAAATCAGAAAAACTGCTTCAAGGCATGATAAATTACGCAAAATCACGAAACTGCCGGCGAAGACAGCTTCTGGGATATTTTGGCGAACACCTTGCCCCCTCAGAAGAAAAAGATGAAAGCTGCTGCGATATCTGCGCCTCAGCCCCTGTCCCGTTGAACGACCTGACGATTCCTGCCCAGAAATTCATGAGCTGCGTAATCCGGCTTAGACAGAAATACGGAACAGCATATGTGACAGACGTGCTTCTAGGCTCAAAGCAGGCGCGGATAATGGAAAACGGACACAACACCCTTTCCACCTGGGGAATCGGAAAAGAACTAAACAGGGAGCAGTGGTTTGAGCTTTCAGAACAGCTTCAGGAAAACGGTTACATAATAAAAGCCGGAGAGTACAACATTCTGTACCTCACGGAATCAGGAAAAAACGCACTTGTAAACCACGAAAAAATCATGCTTCCTTTTGAATATACGGCGCAAAAAATACTAAACGCACCTCAGCCAAAGAAACCTCTTTTTGCCCTGCACAAAAAGGGAGCCTACGCAAAAACACTCTCCGGCTCTGCACTGGAACTTTATAATGCAATCAAGGACTGGCGCAAAAAACTTGCCGACGACCAGAATGTGCCGCCTTACGTTATTTTCGGAGATAAAACTCTGGAAGACCTTGTTGAAAAGCACCCTCAAAATGAAAAGGAACTTCTTGAAGTATTCGGTATCGGTCAGGCCAAGGCTGAAAAAATTGGAAGCCAGATTTTGCGGATTATAAGCAATTACGATTAAAAAAAGAGGCTGCCAGGAAATTCCAGACAGCCATATATGTATACAGACTGCGGCTTCGCCAAGACCAGCCTGAAAAAAAAGGATTGCCGTTACCAGCAATCCTGAAGGTGTGGATAGGAGTTGAACCTACCAATGACGGTTTTGCAGACCGATCCCTTACCGCTTGGGTACCACACCATGTGAAAAGCACTATACCGTAAATAAAAAAGTTTGTCCAGTACATAACTGCCAAACTTTACAAAGATTGTTATTATTTATGCTTTTTCTGAAAGCCACTTTTTAAGAGCCTTGTTAGCAGAAGAAAAAGCCAGCGGAAGATTTTCAACATCAGCTTCACTTTCTATTTTATGAGCCTCAAAAGAAACCACTTCCGACTTCTCATTGCTAAGCTGCTTGATCAGTTCCTGAACAGAAGTTCCATCCGGAAGCTTAACGGCAAAAAACAGGTCGCAGGTTTTATATGCAATTCCACGGTACTCGTAATCGTTTGGAAAACTGCACAAATATTTCACTTCAGAAATCTTGTATCCTGTTTCCTCAGCGCATTCCCTGACTACAGCCTCCTCGGCAGTCTCATCCCGGTCCGTAAAACCTCCCGGCAATGCAAGAAAACCTTTGCGAGGATTTTTTGCCCTCACCTCAAACAAAACCGTATTGTTCGAATCATAAATTACGGCACCCGTGGCACTTGCAACATTATTGTATAAATCAAACTGACAGTCCGGGCAGAACCATTTTTTTCCATTCCGGTACTCTATGTTTTTTCCGCCGCAGTTAGGACAGAAATTGAATTTATTATCAGACATATATGCACATTCTATCGCAGAGCATAAGTTTTGGAAATGTTTATAACTTGTGGATAAGTCAAAGATTTTTTCCACATCGAAATAAAAAAATAATTTTTTTTCAATATTTTTTACACTAGTAGTTATTTCTTTGTAATACTTATAATTATAAATCTTCTACTATACAAATTAAATTTATTTTTATTTTTCAATAAAAATTTCCCCCTAAATTCAGAACAAATTGTGGATAAGTTGTGTAAAACTATTTAATAACTGTGAATAACTTGTGTTTTTCATGTAAAAAAACAGTGAATTTCTTTTTGTCAAGTCCCTGTAAAATTCTTCAAAAAAAAGTCCTATTGACAAAGAAATAAAAACATTATTAAACCGCAGCCCGGCGGACATAAAAAAACCGGCTTAAAAAAGCCGGTCTTGCAAACAGTATTATTCTTTATCCTAAAGAAACAACACCCTGATCATTGATTGCCAGAATTGACTTACATTCAGAACATCTGAAACGACCTGAACGGGTTGCGCGAAGGTGCTTGTTGCACATAGGGCATGCAAATACCTTAGGGAAGATACTTTCTGCAACAGGTGTACCCTGCTTGAAAAATCCGATTGCATCATCCATTGTGTCCTTGATGTTAAAGAACTGTGAGAATCCCAGAAGCTGGAATACTTCATATACTTTCGGCTGTATTTCAAGAAGAACGATATCTCCGCCTTTTGGTTTCAACATCTTTAAAAACGAAGTAAAAGAACCGATACCCGTAGAAGATACATAATTCAATGCAGAACAATTGAAAACCAAGTTAATATAACTTGCCTCAACAACCTTCGTAATCTTTTTCTGGAAGAAACTAGAATTATAGGTATCGATGTAGCCATTTAAATAAATCTTCAATCCATTCTGAATGGAATCTATCTTTTCGAGAGAAATCTTTAAACTGTCATCTCTTTCGTCATCAAAAGCCGGAACAATATTATTATTACTAGTCATAGAATTATCCTCAGTTACTCTCTATTAAGTTTACTATAAAAATTCCAATAGGTCAAAATAAAAAGCACACTTTTATATATTTTTTTGATATAATCATTTTCATGGATTTGAGCAAAGTTTACATCATCTTGGACCACCCTGACGAATGCAGGAACATCGGTTCTGCATGCAGGGCAATGGCCAACAGCGACATAACTCACCTTAGAATCGTGGGAAAAAAAGAAGACTACGACATTGAGAAAGTGCATATTCTCGCCATTCATGCCGCTTATATTTATGACAACGCAGAATTTTTTGATTCCATAACGAAAGCCACAAAAGACTGCGCCATTGCAGCAGGAACAACCAGAAGGCGCGGACAGAACCGAAAGGGAAAGCTTTACCTCCCGGAAGAATTCGCAGAAACCGCTGACAAGCTTACAGGTTCGCCGGCAGAAGGCAACGAGGGTTCTAAAATTGCAGTTGTATTCGGAAACGAACGCACAGGACTTACGGATGACCAGCTCAAGGAATGTACGATGGGCGTTACCATTCCGTCCAGCAATGATTTTGGTTCCCTGAACCTGTCTCATGCGGTACAGATTATAAGCTATCACCTTTTCCGCAAAAAGAATGACTTTTTGACAGGCTACACACCTCTTTCTCTGGAGCGACTGGACAAAAGCATAAAGGTAATCGCGGACAGCCTGCAGAAGATAGGATTTTTCAAGGTAACAGGCAGGAGCGACATGGAAGCTTTCTGGAGGGCAATTCTTTCCAGAGCAGGACTTTCTGAAGGCGAAGCCCAGTACATTGAGAAAGTATTCTCAAAGGCTGCAGGCCTTGCCGGAAAAAAAAGCGGACGGAACCCCGCAACAAAGCAGGACTCCGTCCTAGTTTCACAAAGTCTAGAAAAGTAAATCCTCAGGTCCGATTATTTTATTCCTGTTCAATTCACAGGTTACATGCAGGCAATTTTTAAGCTGCCTCACGTTCCCAGGCCATTCATGATTTTGTAAACTCTCCAAAGCTTCCGGAGAAAAACTCTGGAAACTCAAGCCCCTTTTCTTCAGGAAGAACTCGGAAAGCACGAGAATATCTTCTTTCCGGTTCCTTAGAGGCGGAATTCTAACGACAGCCTTGTAAATGCGATAATACAACGCTTCGTTAAATTTCCTCTGTTTCACCAGTTCTGCCAAATCTGCATTAGTTGCACAGATGATGCGAACATCCACGTGATTCTCTGTTGTAGACCCAACTTTGCAAAAAGTACCAGTTTCGACAAAATGCAGGAGCTTGGCCTGTACAGCCAGAGGCAGTTCTGCAATTTCATCAAAAAACAAAGTACCCCCGTTAGCAATGCTTACAAACCCCGGTTTGTTCACGGCTCCGGTATAGGCACCGCTTACTGTTCCAAACAGCTCGGATTCTGCCAAAGATTCAGGAATCGCCGCCATGTTCAGGGAAACAAAGGGTTTTCCTCTGCGCACCGAAAGCTCATGGATGATTCTGGCCATGAATGTCTTGCCTGTTCCGCTTTCACCGAGCAGCAGTACATCAAGGTCAGTTTCTGAAACTTTCTGCAAATAGGATTTCACATTGTTGATTGCCTTGGAAACTCCGGCAATCTGCAACAGCTCTGTATTAGCAAATACAGCTGAACCACACACATTTTTTGAATACATATATCTTCCTCCCGATGAGATATAGTGCATTAAAAAAGGGAATGGCTGAAAAAGCGATCATTTATTTCTTGAATAACTTATAAATAACCAGAATCATTATATAATGCAGGAATGGCAAAAGTAAAAATAATTTTAAGGGATTTTTCCCGATTTCATGCCAGATTTCGTGACCTTTGTTAAAAGTGTCCTCGTCTATGCGTTTGATTCGTTTTGAAAAAATTTCAAGGGAATCGCGGTAATAGCAGAAAATGCTGGAAGCAAAGCGGTTGCGTCTTTTGTATGACCAGAGAGCCTTTTCCTTGATACCGTCACTTAAAAGCACAAGAGAAGGAGAACTTTTGTATACATTTACAATTATGTCCTCTTCCTTTGCTTTTGGAAAATATCCCGGATGCCTTCCCACGATTTTCAGATGAGGAAAAGTATCATGAAGGTTCTTTTCCGCAACGTGCAGGGTCTGTCCCCGGGAACCAAGAAGGTAAAGAGATTTGTAATGAGAATCCAATATTGAAAGGATGTTTATTGTAAGCGTAAAGGGATTGTAGCGCACAGGAACGTCATTTCTGAGGAATCTGGCACCATTCAGAATGCTTTTTGAAATAGGAATGATGACGTCTGCAGAAGAAAGAAAATCCTGAAATTCACCATTACGTCGTGCCTTGAGCAAATCCCAGATTGAAAGGAAGACAATATGCTTGGCTCCCGGTTTTGCAAGCAATTCCAGAACTGTGAGCTCAAGTTCTTCTGGATTCAAAATATCAACAGGAACGCCAATTAATTTTATACGTCTCATGTTATCTCCCTTTTTCTTATTTACTTTCTATTTTTTTTCAGCAGCAAGTTCCTGGTACATTGACTGAACAGCCGCAAGTCCATACAAAGCCGCCGTCTCGCACCTGAGTATGTTTCCTGCAAAATGAACGGTATTGAAGCCGCCCTCTCCAAGAAGCTTTATTTCTTCCGGACTGATTCCGCCTTCCGAGCCGACCGCAACAGCAATACGATTTTTTTCAACGGAAAGCAGCTCGCTGATGCGCCGGGTATTTTCATTGCGCTCCCAAAGGGCTACTGCAAGGGAAATCTGCTGCTCTTCCTGCTCAGAAGAAAATGAATTCTTCCAGAGCCGCACCGCTTCTTCTGTAGAGACAGGCTCAAGAACCTCTGTCTCAACAGGAGAACCGCTCTGCTGCCGTGCTTCCCGGATTATCCGCTCAATGCGGTCTTTCTTTGCACCTTTCATGGCAAGCACGTTCTGCTTCTGGGAATAAATTCCTTCCACAGGAACTATATACTTTACGCCGCATTCAACAGCCTGCCGTATAATCTGCTCCATTTTCACAGGTTTTGCAATGTATTGGAAAAGCCAGTATTCTGCCCCATAGCCTGAAGTTTCAGCCTGAATGTTTTCTGCCTGAACGCCGCGGGTTACCGTACTTTTCTGTGTATCGGCACAAATCTGCAATGTTATTATATGAGATTTTTCTTCAATTTTGCACACAGTCGTATTCTGCAGGGTTCCGTCAGAAAAACGCATGGAAAGCATGTCGCCTATTTTTAGACGCAGCACCTGGCGCAGATAGCGGAAATCTTTTCCCTGTACTTTTATGAGTCCGTCCTTGTCCGGACGTTCAGAACTTATAAACTGCCGCATTACTGTTTTTCATCCAAAGCCTTTTCAGACTGTTTTTCTTCCGCAAGCTTAGCCTCTTCCTGAAGCTGCTTAAGTGTCTTTGCAGAACGAACAAGGGAAGAGAAATCCTTTGTATTTTTCAGCAAATCCAGTGCCGCGTTCAGCTGAATGTCAAAATCAAGGTCGTATACAACATTTGATTTGTAGCGGTTAACCCTCATACGAATAAGACGACGGAGAATTCTTTCCTCAAGATTGTAATCTTTTTTTAGTTCCTTTGCGTAGGAAGCAATCTCTTCTTCCGTCATGTTCGGATGGTTTTCCACGTAATCAGCAATAGTATTTGATTCGACGAGCTTTACATAAGCCTTTTCGCTTTCTTCCGAAAGAGTTTCAAACGGAACTTCCAGATCAGGAGGAATACCGATTTTGTCGATGTTTGTGTCGCTTGGAGAATAGTAGCGCGCAATCGTAAGCTTTATTTCCTCATCGTTTCCAAGAGGAATTACCTGCTGAACAGACCCCTTTCCGTAAGAACGAACACCTACCAGATATGCAACATGAGTGTCCTTGAGCGCGCCGGAAACAATCTCGCTTGCACTGGCAGAACCCTTGTTTATAAGGACAACAACAGGTATGTTCCTTACGACAGTTTTTTCCCGGCTGGCCGAATACGATGAATTCTGATAAGGGAGCCTTCCCTTTGTTGAAACAATGACACCTTCGTCAATAAACTTGTCGGCTACGTTAGTGGCACTTGTAATGAGTCCGCCGCCATTGTCCCTGAGATCAAGAATCATGTTCTCGTAATCATTCTGCTTAAAGTAATCGATCGCATCCTGAAGGCGCAGGGCTGTATCCGGAGTAAACTGAATCAGGCGGACATAACCTGTTTTTCCTATCATCGCATATTTACAGGTAGGAACTTCAATAAAGTCACGGACAAGCTCAACGCTGAATCTAAGGGTTTTTCCACGAAGAATTGTAACTGTAACCGGCGTTCCGACTTTTCCCCGCAGATGTGAAAGAACGTCCTGCATAGTCATCGGAGCCGTATCCTCGCCGTTGATTTCCACAATAAAGTCCCCGGACATGATTCCGGCTTTTGCACCTGGAGTGTCTTCAATCGCAGAAGAGACCTCGACATAGGCCGGCTTATCCGGTTTTGACTCAAAAGCCTTTGAAATCATGAGTCCGACGCCGCCAAAACGCCCTTCCGTAGTATCAGAAAGATCGCGCTGAACAGACACATCAAGGTATGAGGTATAAGGGTCATTAAAGGCTTCCAGAAGACCTTTCATAGCTCCTTCATAAAGAACTTTAGGATCAATTTCATCAACGTAATTCTGCTGAACAAAATCAAAGACAGAATTCAATTTTTTCAGATATTGAAAATTAGAGTTGCGGTCCTGACTTACGGATGACTGGGCAAAACACTGTGAGCTGAAAATGGAAATCAGCAGAAATGAAACAACTGTATTTACTCTACGAATATTTTTTTTCATATATCTATTTTATGACTATCCAACACATTTTTCAAACATTTACAGTAATTTTTCGCTATGTTATAATGGATTTATGCAAATTTTACCTATAGCCAGCGGAAAAGGCGGAGTCGGAAAAAGCCTGCTTTCAGCTAACCTTGCGATTGCATTGGGACAAGCCGGAAAAAAAGTTGTGCTTGCCGACCTTGACCTTGGAGCTTCAAACCTGCACCTTGCCCTTGGGCATAATGTTAAGAACAACAGCATAGGAACATACCTTACTGACAAATCATCTTTTCAGAGCATTATTGAAGCAACTGAATATGACAACGTAAGTTTCATCGCCGGAGACAGTCAGATTCCGGGACTTACTACTTTAAAGGCCGCGCAAAAGACAAAGCTCCTCAGGAATTTCCACTCAATTGATGCGGATTTCCTTATCCTTGACCTTGGAGCCGGAACACACCAGATAATACTGGACATGTTCCTTCAGTCGCCTCAGGGAATCCTTGTTACTGCACCGACCGTAACTGCAACCCTTGACGGATACCTTTTCCTGAAAAATTCTGTTTTCAGACTTTTGAATACAACTTTCAAACGCGGAACTGCCGGACACAATTACCTTGAGCAGCTCAAGCAGAATTCTGACGCAATGAAGAGCATCTACGAGTCCTGCTGCGGGAGGCGCAGCGTGTGCTGTGGCCATGGCGTAGAGAGCGCGCATACCCTTGGGGGAGGAGAAGACGGCGAGGTCGGAGTCTGTGAGGCCTGC
>JAFPCT010000020.1 GCA_017390125.1 Treponema sp. | reverse complement strand
AGTAGTAGATGGAACAGCTTACTTATACAAAAAAAGAAGGTGCGGATTACATTCTGTTTACTTTGAGCGGCGATTTCAATGCTTATACGGCTCCAAATATTCAGAGTGAAATTTATTCATCGATTGAAAAAACTAATGTTGTCCTTGATCTTGCCAATGTAAATGAGCTTGATGCCTCTGCGATAGGCATCATTATGGCAACTCACAATGACGCAGAGGAATACAAAAAAAAGCTTTACCTTATGTCTCTTTCTAATGAGGTTGACCGAAAGCTTCTTGCGACAGGTTTTAAGGATTTGTTCAACATAATTAATTCCGTTACTGAAGTAAAATAGGCATAAAAAAAGGGCTGTCCTTTGATGAAGTTTTAATTACTTCTAGGACAACCCCTTTTTTAGGTTTGTTAATTTCGGGTTATCCCTTAACTACAAAGTTTACAAGCTTATCTTTTACGACAATCTGTTTTACAATTTCTTTTCCGTCAAGGAACTTCTTTGCGTCTTCGTTTGATTTTGCGGCGGCGATGAGCTGGTCGTCTGCTGTTCCCGGTGCTGCCTGGAATTTTCCACGGAGCTTGCCGTTTACCATTACGACGATTGTCTTCTCGTTGTCCTTTGTCCATTCTTCATTTACAGTCGGCCACTGAACGTAAGCGATTGTGTCATTGTTTCCCAGTTTCTGCCACAATTCTTCTCCAAGGTGAGGAGCGTAAGGTGAAAGAACTTTTACAAAGTCGCTCCAGATGGCTGTTGGAATTGTATCCAGCTTTGAAAGCTCGTTCATGAAAATCATCATCTGGCTGATTGCGGTGTTGAAGTTCAATGTTGCGGTGTCTTCAGTAACCTTTTTGATTGTCTGGGCAAAAGTCTTTCTTGCGGATGTAAGCTTTTCGTCAAGTTTTCCGTTCAGGTCGATGTCTGCCATCGGTTTTTCACTGATTGCCCAAACTTTTTCAAGGAAGCGGTGGATACCTACGATACCCTGAGTTGCCCAAGGCTTGCTCATTGTAAGCGGACCCATGAACATTTCGTACATGCGTACGCTGTCTGCGCCGTAAGCCTTGATCTCATCATCAGGGTTTACGACGTTCTTGAGGGACTTGCTCATCTTTGCGATGATCTGCTCAAGCTGTTCGCCGGTTGCCTTTTCGTAAGCTTTTCCGTCTTCTTTTACTTCAACTTCATCAACTGGAACCAAAGTTTTGTTCTTTCTCTGGTATGCGAATGAAGTGATCATACCCTGGTTCACAAGGCGCTGGAACGGTTCTTTGGTTGAAACGACTCCAAGATCGTAAAGAACTTTGTGCCAGAATCGGGCATACAGAAGGTGAAGTACGGCGTGCTCAGCACCACCAATGTAAAGGTCTACCGGCATCCAGTATTTTTCTGCCTTTTCCGAGCAGAACTGCTTTTCGTTTTTAGGATCAAGGTAGCGAAGGTAGTACCAGCAGCTTCCGCCCCACTGAGGCATTGTGTTTGTTTCCCGCTTTGCATCGGCACCGCACTTAGGGCACTTGCAGTTTACCCAAGAATCGATTGCAGCAAGAGGGCTTTCACCTGTACCTGTTGGCTGGTAACTCTTTACTTCCGGGAGCTTGAGCGGAAGTTCTTCTTCCGGTACCGGTACCGTGCCGCAGTGAGGGCAGTGTACCAAAGGGATCGGTTCGCCCCAGTAGCGCTGTCGGCTGAATACCCAGTCACGGAGCTTGTAGTTGATTGCCTTGCGGCCGATTTTCTTTTCTTCAAGGAATTCAAGCATTTTTGCAATTGCATCAGCTTTATTCAATCCGTCAAGGAATTCTGAATTAACGTGAGCTCCGTCTTCTGTCCAGGCTTCTTTCTGTACGTCAACTTTGCTCTTCAATACTTCGATGATTGGAAGGTTGAATTTCTTTGCAAATTCCCAGTCGCGGGTATCGTGAGCAGGAACAGCCATGATAGCACCTGTTCCGTAAGAAATGAGTACGTAGTCTGCGATCCAGATTGGAATGAGCTTACCGTTTACAGGGTTGACTGCGTAGCTTCCGCTGAATACACCGGTTTTGTCCTTGTTAAGGTCTGTTCGCTCAAGGTCTGATTTTTTAGCGGCTGCTTCAAGGTATGCGTCAACAGCTGCTTTCTGTTCTGCAGTTGTGATTTCCGGAACGATTTTGTGCTCCGGTGAAACAACCATGTATGTTGCGCCGAACAACGTATCGCATCGGGTTGTGTAAACTGTAAGGTTTTTGTCAGTTGGTTTTCCGTCTTTGTCTGCAACGGTGAAAGTTACTTCTGCACCGGTAGATTTTCCGATCCAGTTGTGCTGCATGAGCTTAACGCTTTCCGGCCAGTCCAAGCCTTCAAGGTCTGAGTCAAGGCGGTCTGCATAGTCAGTGATTTTAAGAATCCACTGGCGGATTGTTTTATGGGTAACTTCTGCGCCGCAGCGGTCGCACTTTCCGTCTTTTACTTCCTCGTTTGCAAGTCCTGTCATACAACTAGGACACCAGTTGATCGGAGTCTGAGCTTCGTATGCCAAGCCTTTTTTGTAAAGCTGAAGGAAAATCCACTGAGTCCACTTGTAGTAGTCAGGCTCACAGGTAGAAACGCAGCGGTCCCAGTCGTAGCTGAAGCCTAAAGACTTAATCTGCTGGGTAAAGTGCTCTATGTTCGCGTTTGTTGTTGTCTTAGGATGGGTTCCTGTTTTAATCGCGTAGTTTTCTGCAGGAAGTCCGAATGCATCGTATCCCATCGGGTGAAGCACGTTGTAGCCGTTCATGCGCAGGTAGCGGCAGTAGATGTCGGTTGCGGTGTAGCCTTCCGGATGGCCTACATGAAGACCTGCTGCGCTTGGATACGGGAACATGTCAAGAACGTACATGCGTTTTTCCGGGGGGAATTTTTCATCCTCAGTTGCCTTGAATGTCTTGTGTTCATCCCAAAATTTCTGCCATTTTGGTTCGATTGACTCAAAAGGATACTTACTCATTTTTTTATAACTCCAAAAGCGGTTCTGCCGCATTTTTTTTACCATGTTAAATTCGTTCCCATTATAAAGAAAAACATCGCCATGCTCAACTTTCAAAATGAATTTCTTGACATATAAGAATAGGGAATTAGAATTATTAACTGTATTGAGTAGTTTCTCGGGAGAATAATTTGTCAGAAAAAGTTGATTTCGAGCACATAAAAAAAGCTTAATTCCCTGCGCCGTATACCGGGACTGACACCCGGAGAAAGGCTTTTTCCGACTTATGTACGCCGCCTTGCTTCCAATCCTGTTTACGGTGTCATTGCTTTTTTTTGTTGTTGTTCTTGGAACGGACTAGGGCTACCAGTCTCTCTTGATGTAAGTTGCCCGTGGACGTGCTGTAATGTCTACGCGGCGGTTCTGAGCCCTTCCTTCCTCGGTGTCGTTCGGTGCAACCGGCCGGGTCGCTCCGTATCCCTTGTAGGTGAACAGATTTTCAGGAATTCCTTCGCCAATCAGTGCGTTCATTACGGTTCTGGTTCGCTCGATGGAAAGGTTCATCTGACCGATTGGTTTTCCGAGGTCAGCGGTATGACCTTCAACAAGAATTGTGAATTCATTCTTTTCAATTATCTCCGAAAGCATCTCTGCGATTTTCCTGATTCGTGGCATTTCTGCCGGAAGCAGTTTTGGTGAGTCAGGAATGAACTTAAGGTCAACGCTGAAAAGAATTCCTGTAAGGCTGTCGCTTATTTCGATATCAGGAACCTTGTTTTCATAAATATATTTTTTAACAGCCTTGAATGAGGCGTAGTATTCTGGATTCTTTTCAGGAACTGAAACGTCGTATATTAGGTTTTCTTTGTCCAAAAGCAGAACAACTTTTCCTTTGTTCAGAAGCTCACGGTTTTCCTTTACAGAAAGAATTTTCAAAGCGTCTTTCCGGTGGATTATCGGGTCAGTTCTGTTTCTTCCGTAAACTTTGAAAGCCTTTATGTAAAGCGGATCAAGGCCGATTCTGTCCCTGTAGCGCGTAAAGTCTTCTTTCCAGTCAAACTGAACTATTCCTGAATTCTGTGAAATTTCCTTGTCCACAATATTCTTTTCGTAAATTACGTTCATCTCTTCGTCCCAGACTGTAGGGAAAAAGCTTGGATAGACTTTGCTTTTTACATATTCTCCGTGAACGGGAATTGCCCCGCGGGCGTCAATGACGATTCCTGTGTATGGTCTGGAAGATACTGTAGTTATAGGCGTTTCCGGTGTGTAGGGATATTTATGTCTGATCAAATCACGGGACATGTCGTTTACGTTTATTGAGTTGGTTGTGCTTACGCTGTTTCCGTCTGTCGCGTAAAGAACAGGAGACTGCTTTCCGTTTTCAATGATTTTTGTAACCTGCTTAACAGTAACGGTCTCATCCACGACTTTGTCGCCGAAATAATTCTGATTGTCGACGTAGAGTGAAAAGAGGGCGTCCTTTACCATTCCGGGAGTTTTTATCTTTATAAGGCTTTCTGCGGAATTTCTTCCGGCCGGAAGAATCATATTAGTGCCTTTTACGTCCAGAGAGATATGAGTGATGAATGTTTTTGTTGTCCAGTCAATCTTGCTTTTTGAGCTCATCTTAGGATTGTACTGTGCATGCAGAGCCATGACTGCAGAAACGAAAATAACCGAAAACGTAAAATTTCTCTTCATAAATAGACCGCCTTTTTGATTATCGGTGAATTTATTTTTCATGAATAGGGGAAAATCCCATTTCTTTCAATGCGTATGCGGCGGATTCTTTCATGCCTTCCGGAAACCTTATTGCGTATTTTCTTGAAGGAGGTGTAACTTTTTTTGTAAGGGCAGAGTTAAGGCTCAGAAAAGTTTCTTCATCAATTCGCAGTTCCCGGGCTATGGCTGAAAGAGAGATGCTTTCCTTTACCGTCACATAATCAAACATTCCGGCTCTGGTTTCCAGAGTTGTGCCGTTCCATGCCCTGCCTTGGGGAAGGTCCAGTCCATAGAATGAGTCGTTTTCAATTATGTCTGCCAGAGCAAGCAGTTTCGGAACATAGCCGCTTGCCTGTTTTGTAAGGTACCCTTCGTGGCACAGATACCAGAAATCCCTGCTTCCTGCTTTTTTTATTGCCCTGTTCAGGGCTCCGGCTCCGCAGTTGTATGCAGTTATCGCAAGAAGCCAGTCTCCGAAGGTGCGGTAGTTTTCCTTAAGTTTTTTAATTGCTGCTTCAGTTGAAACCCATGGATCCAGCCTCTGGTCAACGTATTCGTTGTATTCCAGAAGGCCTGCTACGCTGTTTGTCATGAACTGCCATAATCCGGCTGCCCCTGAGGCGGACATTGCGTTCGGGTTGTAGTCTGACTCAACCAGAGGAAGGTATTCCAGAATTGCAGGCATGTTGTTTTTTGCAAGCTCGTTCCTTACAAAAATGCGGTACTGCTGGCCTTCGTCAAGAATGCGGTAGAGCCAGGCCCTGTAATTTTTGGAAAGATATTTTTCCTTAAGGGATTTGACTTCCTGTGTCTGCATCCCCGGGTAATTGATTGTTTTGTAAGCCGTTTTTTTTTCTGCGGCTCCGGCAGAAACGGAAAGAAGTGAAAGCAGTAGAAAAAAATGAAGGCAAATGATTCTGTGTTTTTTCTGCATTACAATTTTTCACCGATGTAGATTCCGGCCCATTCCCAGTTTCCGTGAATGTCCGGATCCTGCGGGAAATTAACCTTTCTGAAATAAAGGTACCATACGGAAACGTACTGGCTCCAGCCCCATGTACGCAGATATGCCTCGCTTGAGGTTGAGTCTGCGTCCAGCTCCTTGTTGTAGCGGACTCTGTTTCCCCTCATGAAGTTGCGCATTGAAAATTCTTCCTGAGCGTTCGGATCCATTTCGTCCTGTTTCCATGACATGGAGAAGAAGTTGACTTTCGCACGGTATTTGTCCAGACTTCTCCAGTCATACTGGGTGATTGCTTTCTTGACCGCTTTCTCAAGTGAAGAGAGGCTGTCGAAAGTCCAGTCCTT
>JAFPCT010000176.1 GCA_017390125.1 Treponema sp. | reverse complement strand
GTCGTTGGATTTTTTATAAAGCGCCTTGATAGATTCGATTGTAGGAACAGCCTCAATATGTAGATGAATTTCTGCTTTAGGAACTTTCTTCATCAAACTGTAAAATTCATCTTTTTTCATAAATTTCTCCAAAAAAAAAAATTTCTTACTTCTAATATCGGTTGGAAAATAATAAATCTTTAATAATTTTTTTTGAAGAGGGTCAAATCATTTCTGCAGATATAAAACAGGATAACGGGAGCGGTTACTTTTAAAGACTACTCAATTGCTGTGATTTTTCCATTTTTTAAATGCAGCAGCCGCTGGTTTTCACTGCCCCTGAAACGGAGCATAAGGTTGCGCTGTTTCTGAATGAACGGGCCGTCCACAAGAACATCCATAGCGCAAAGCATTCTTTCTGTAAAAGGAGTGTATTTTTTTCCGCCGGGAACAAGGTCACGGTCGTAGACATAGCCTGTCCAGCACCATATGTCTTTTTTGGGATAAACAGATTTGATTTTTTCCAGAAGAGGAGCCAGACATTCCTGATTTTCTTCCTCAAAAGGATCCCCGCCCAACAAGGAAAATCCCTGAATATGGGCAGGAGCAAGAGATTCCAGAATCTCGTTCACGGTGTCTTCCGTAAATTCTTCGCCGTAGTCAAAGGCCCAGGTTTCCGGTTGAAAGCATCCCGGACAACAGTTTCTGCATCCGGAAACAAACAGGGAAACGCGAACCCCTTCACCATCAGCGACATCGAATTTCTTTAACATTCCGTAATACATAATCTCAAACTACAGGTGCAGAACGCGTTCCTTGATTTCCTGAGTACGACCCTGGTTCCAGTACTGGGTACCAATGTATCCGCATGTTCGGCGGGCAACATTCATAGTTGACTGGTCTGTATTGTCACACTGCGGGCATTTCCAGATAAGCTTTCCATCAGAATCTTCTACAACCTGGATTTCTCCTGTGTATCCGCATTTCTGGCAGCAGTCGCTTTTTGTGTTCAATTCTGCATACATGATGTTTTCATAAATATGCTTGAGAACTGCAAGAACGGCAGGAATATTCTGCTCCATGTTAGGAACCTCAACATAACTTACGGCTCCACCCGGGCTAAGTTCCTGGAACTGACTTTCAAAGCTGAGCTTTGAGAATGCGTCCATATTTTCTGTAACGTGAACGTGATAGCTGTTTGTAATGTAATTCTTGTCTGTTACGCCGGCAATTTCACCAAAACGGCGTTTAAGCGATTTCGCAAACTTGTATGTCGTTGATTCAAGCGGTGTACCGTACAAGCTGAAAGCGATTGTAGAGTCAGCCTTCCACTTCGCACATGCTTCGTTCATGTGGCGCATTACATCAAGGGCAAACGGAGTTGCAGAAGGATCTGTATGCGGCTTGCCTGTCATATAGCGAACACATTCGCAAAGTCCCGCATATCCCAGAGAAATTGTCGAATAGCCGTTGAACAGAAGCTTGTCGATTACCTCGCCCTTTCCAAGGCGTGCAAGGGCACCGTTCTGCCACAAAATAGGAGCAACGTCACTTGGAGTGCCCAGAAGACGCTTGTGGCGCAGCAAAAGCGCACGGTGGCAGAGCTCAAGACGTTCATCAAAAATCTGCCAGAATTTTTCCATGTCTTTTCCGGAAGAGCATGCAACAACACCAAGGTTTATTGTTACGACACCCTGATTAAAACGACCGTAGAACTTAGGCTTTCCGGTTTCGTCACGGTATACAGTAAGGAATGAGCGGCAACCCATGCATGGGTAGCAGTTTCCTTCCTTAAGCTCGAACATTTTCTTTTCAGAAATATAATCAGGAACAAGACGTTTTGCAGTACATTTTGCGGCAAGTTCCGTAAGATACCAGTATTTAGAACCTTCCTCTACGTTGTCCGGCTCAAGAACATAAATGAGTTTCGGGAATGCAGGTGTAACCCAGTAGCCTTTTTCATTCTTTACGCCCTGATAGCGCTGCTTGAGAACTTCCTCAATGATGAGAGCAAGGTCTGCTTTTTCCTGCTCGTTCTTTGCTTCGTTCAGGTACATGAATACAGTTACGAAAGGACTCTGACCATTTGTAGTCATGAGAGTTACAACCTGATACTGAATTGTCTGAACACCGCGCTTGATTTCATCTGCAAGACGGCGCTCTACAATCTGGTCAAACTGTTCCTTGGTAAACTGAACGCCTGTTTCTTCGATTGTAGTATTCAATTCCTTGATAAGCTTCTTGCGGCTTACCTCAACAAAAGGAGCAAGATGAGAGAGTGAAATTGACTGGCCGCCGTACTGACATGAAGCAACCTGAGCAATAATCTGTGTGGCAATGTTGCAGGCAGTAGAGAATGAATGCGGTGTGTCAATTTTTGTGCCGCTGATTACAGTTCCGTTCTGGAGCATGTCCTCAAGGTTTACAAGGTCACAGTTGTGCATATGCTGGGCAAAATAGTCAGCATCGTGGAAATGAATGATTCCTTCGTTGTGAGCCTGAACAATATCTTCGTCCAGAAGGAAACGCTTTGTTATATCTTTTGAAACTTCACCGGCCATGTAGTCGCGCTGAACGGAAACAACAGTTGAATTCTTGTTTGAATTCTCCTGCTTTACTTCCTCGTTAGCACATTCAAGAAGGGAAAGAATCTGCTTGTCCGTAGAATTTGACTTACGCATAAGGGCATGGCGGTAGCGGTAAGTGATGTAAAGCTTTGCAATATTAAACGCACCGATGCGCATGAGCTCTGTTTCAACCAAGTCCTGAATTGCCTCAACGTTCATCTGAACCTTGCTTGCATGACATGTTTCTGAAACTTTGGAAGCAACGGCACTAATGTACTCCTCTGAAAGACGCTCGTTCTGCGGAACTGCTGCATTGGCTTTTTCAATAGCCGCAACAATCTTTCTGATGTCAAAAATTGCTTCTTCGCCGTTACGTTTAATAATCTTCACGATTCCCCACCTCTTCTCTTTTTTTACTAATAGCGTTATTTTTTATTAACATAAAAAATCAGACACTAAATATAGTGTCTGATAACGATTAGAAGTTTACTATCGAAAGCGTTTTTATTCAATAAGATTTGCAAAAATAAAAAAAACTATTTTTCTTGACAAATCGAATAACATGGGGTGCAGATTTTATGCCTGACCAACCAGTTCCCGGGTACGGGCCATGGCCGCATCAATGTTGTCAAAAATGTTTGCCCTTCCGATTTTATCTGCCATACCCGTCTTCTCGCAGAGCATGTACGGCTGAGTATGAATGCCGGAAAGCACGATAGTCACGCCTTTTCGGTCACAGGCTGCCTTGCACTGCTCAAGGGCATTAAGTCCGCCGGCATCAAGGTAAATAGTATTTCTCATACGGATTACAAGAACCTTGAATTCTGCGCCGGCACGTTCTACAGCAAGCTCGAATTTGCGGACTGTACCAAAGAAAAGAGGACCGTCAATTTCATAAACAAGAACGCCGGCAGGAACGTCAATCTGCTCCTCAGTGCCGTCTCCTGTAATTCCGGAAATAATAGTCTTTCGGCTCTCAAGAACTTCCGAAACATCGATCATCTTCTTGATGAACAGGAATGCCGCAAAAATCAAACCGATTCCAATAGCGTATGTAAGATCAACAAATACAGTGATGAGGAATGTTACCGCAAGAACAAAGATGTCTGACTTCTGACCTTTCAAAAGTTTGCGGATCGAAGGAATTCCCGCCATGTTCCATGAAACGCTCATAAGGACAGCGGCAAGAGCCGGCATCGGAACGTATTCAACGTATTTGCCGAAGAACACCATAATCAGAAGAAGGACAACCGCATGAACCATACCGGCAACAGGAGTTCGTCCTCCGTTGTTGATGTTTGTAGCTGTGCGGGCAATGGCACCAGTTGCAGGAAGTCCGCCGAAAAGAGGACTGAAAATATTCGCAATTCCCTGGCCGATAAGCTCATTGTTTGAATCGTGCTTTGTACCGATCATACCGTCTGCAACAACGGCTGAAAGCAAAGATTCAATGGCCGCAAGAACGGCAATAGAAACCGCCGTAGGGAAAACAGTACGAAAGGTCGAAATTGAAAAATCAGGAAGCTTTGGAGAAGGAAGAGCCGTTGGAATTTCATAATGTTTTCTTCCGTCAACAAAAAGTCCGATTGTATCAGTCTTAAGGCCTGCGGCACGTTCAATTACAAGGCTTACGATTGTTGCAAGAACAATTACAACAAGAGAACCAGGGATTTTCTTTGTAACTTTCGGCCACAGGAATATGATTGCAAGGCAGACAACAGACATTACTGTTGAATAAATGTCGATTGAACCAAGGGATTGGGCATAAACTGCAATTTTTCCGGCAAAAGTTCCAGGCATTTTAACATATTCTGTACCCATTACAGTCATAGGAAACTGAGGATGCATGCCGAAGAAATCACCGATCTGACCAGTAGCAATTGTAACAGCAATACCGGCAGTGAATCCGATAACGATTGTATAAGGAATGAACTTTACAAGACCACCAAGCTTGAAAACTCCCAGCAGAATAAGCATGATACCTGCAAGAACTCCGGCTGTAGCAAGCCCTGAAATTCCAAGCTGCGGATTATTTACGATTGCATAAATGATTACAGTAAAAGCACCTGTAGGACCGCCGATCTGGCATCTGGTGCCACCAAAAGCCGCAATACAGAAACCGGCAATAATAGCTGTGTAAAGACCTGTTTCCGGGCTGCATCCGCTGGCAATAGCAAAAGCAATGGAAAGCGGAAGTGCAACAATGCCGACGATTATACCGGCAATAAAATCCGTTAAAAACTGTTTCGGATTGTAACCTTTAAGAGAGTTCAAAAGCTCTGGTTTGTACATAAAAAATACCTCTTCTGACAAAATATCGTTTTTTGTCAGAAATGGCAATTATGCACAGATATACATTTTTTTTTGTTTTTCAGATACAATCATCTACATGAGTTACCGTTGTCCACGCTGCATGAAAAAAGATGAATTCTGTCTTTGCAAATACACAGAAGAAATTGATTCAGGAATAAAATTCGTGCTCTTGATGCACCCGAAAGAAGTAAAAAAGAACCGTACCGGCACCGGCTGGATTACCCGAATTTCCCTGAAAGGCTGCGAAATAATAGAAGGACTGGAATTTGAACATAATGAGCGTCTTAATGCACTGCTTTCAGATCCGCAGTATTATCCGGTCCTTATGTATCCCGGACAGGACGCATGGACAGCTTCAAAGCCCGGCTTTAAGGAAGAAGTGAACGGCCGGACAATTCTTGCACTTATAATTGATTCAACCTGGTTCTGCAGCCGCAAAATAATTCAGCATAATCCGGGACTCCTTAAACTGCCGAAAGTAAGCTTCGACGGCTCATACCGCTCAATCTTCACGTTCAAACGAGAACCTCGCCCAGAATACATTTCTACAATAGAAACCTGCTATTACCTTATCAAGGAACTGCAGCCGGCCGGGCTGGCAAATCCAAATGCCAACCCGGAACCGCTCATGAACGTATTCAAGCAGATGATAAAAAATCAGCTTAGGGCCGAAAATGAGCGGATCCTCGGTCTGCGTCCGGACATTCACCACATGGACGGTAAATATACCAAACTGCGTGAAATACCGGACTTTGACTAGCCGTCGCAATGTCTATGCTTCCGTCTTTGTTCAGACAGTATTCGTAAGTGTTTTCTTCCTCACTGGTTTCAATAACGTAACAAAAATTTGAGAATAATTAATTTTTTTTTAGAATTTTAATTCTTAAATGGAACAGTACCTCTGATCTGATATTCGCCGCAAAGCGCACCGAAAAGAGCCTGCATCGTATAGTTTGAATAGCTGTAGCCCACGAGAATATCGTCAGCCCAGTCCAGGCCGAAACTTGCCGTTGGAGTCATGATTGAAAAAATCACCGTGCGCTTGCCGTACTGCTTGAGCCACTGGGCAATGCGGGCAGTACGTTCGTTATACACCAGCACAATCAGAGTATCGTAACCGCCTGCGAGTTTTCCGATATTATCCACAACCCACTGAGTTTCGTTGGGACCAATTTCGTATGTAAATGAAAACTCTCCGGATTCCTTGAACCGCTTTTTTCCTTCCTGAAAAAATTTCGGAAGAGAGCCGACGAACAGAACCTTGCCCGCAGAAGCAGGATCAAGAGGCAGAGAGGTCTGTTTTTCAACAGCAACGGAACGGCATGCCTGCTCCAGGAAAAATTTCTGACCGTCTCTGTCAGGAACAAATTTAGCAATTGAATTAGGATCCGGGTACAAAGGAGCTGCGTTGCCGCCCTTAAAGTAGTCCAGTTTGGCTTTTATTACCCGGTATGCCGCATCCTTAACCCGTGCATGAAATTCAGAGTCACGGCCCATAAGGTTAAGATTGTTCACCCACAGGGCTTCCTGAAGTTTTGCGCATTTTGAAGAAATCACAATGTCATTTCCAGCTTCGATAGCCATCTTGAACGCAGCGGAAAGAGAGCCGGCAAACATGGTGGCACCGTTCATCATCATGTCATCTGTAATGATAAGTCCTTCAAAACCAAGCTGCCCCCGGAGCAGATCCGTAAGGAAATATTTGGAAAGGCTTGCCGGCGTTCCGGTAGGATCAATCTTAGGAAAGCTCAGGTGTCCGCTCATAACTGCCGGAACTTTCTGCTTTATAAGATACATGAACGGAACAAGCTCACGCTTTGTAAATGTGTCAAAATCCACGTCGATTTCCGGAAGGTTTATGTGAGAATCATAGCTTGTATCGCCGTGACCGGGAAAATGCTTTACTGTCGGGATTACACCGGCAGCCTCGCTTCCGCTGGCCCATGCGGCACCAAGAATTCCCGCCTTCTCAGGATTATCCCCGAAAGAACGGGTACCGATAATTGTCGAATCATGATCCGTAAACAGGTCAACCGTAGGAGCAAAGTTCATGTTTATTCCCAGGGCCTTGATTTCACGGCTTATATAAAATGCAGAATACCACGAATCTGCAGGATATCCGCTGGAACCTATTGCCATATTGCCCGGCGTAATCAATGTTTCGCCCTTTACATGACGAATCCAGCCGCCTTCCTGATCTGTTGCAACAAACAAAGGAATACGGAATCTGCCGGTAACGCTGCGTTTCTGAAGGTTTGTAATTGATTTGGCTACAAGCTTGATGTCATCTGTGTTCCAGCCGAAAACCTTAACGCTTCCCAACCCCCGGGAAACCCAGTCAAACAGGAGCTGGTTAGGCTCTGCTCCGGCCCATCCGAACATAAGAATCTGGCTCAAAAGCTCTTCGTCTGTCATGCGGTCAGTAATGGCCTTTGCCAGCTTATCCGAAGGATACTCGCTCCAAAAATCCACTTCCTGATTTAAATTTATCTGTACTTCTGCAAAAAACGATGCGCAAAGAAAAAAAGCGCATACAATACAAAAAAACTTCTTCATTCTTTTACCGCTTATGAAGCAATCCGCTGGTCTTGTTTCCTAAATCCTTAAGGTTTCCAGTAAAGCTGCTTAATCCCTGTGCAAAAACCGATTCACTGAACATAGAAGCAATCTGCCACTTATACAGTTCCTGAACCTTGAATCTCTGAACCGTACCCTTTGCAGTAAGCTCAATGCCAATTTCAAAAGGTTTTTCAATGAATGCGAATTTTCCGATTTTCTCAAAAGGCTTGAATCCAGTTTTTGGTGTAACAAGACGCTCAAGCTCCTTGAAAATCAAATCATAAACTTCATCAGATTTCAGCAGGGCAGAAAAAGGTTCTGCCGCAAGATTGTTTTCCTCTGCATATTTCTTGAGATTATCCTTGTTAGGAATAATCAATGCACCAAGGCAATTCTGATCCTGACCCACAACAACAGCCTGAGCGATATAAGGAGACTCAACAAGCTTGTTTTCAATAGGAAGAGGCTCTACATTTTCACCGGAACGAAGAACGATTGTATCCTTTGCACGTCCCTTTATGCTTATTTCGCCGGTAACAGTGCGAACAACAAGGTCACCAGTGTTGAACCAGCCGTCCTGAAGCACTTCTTCCGTAAGTTCCGGCTGATTATAGTAGCCTTTCATTACGTTCGGACCACGGACGTAAAGCACACCCAGCTGTCCGGGAGCACAATCCACACCATGACGGTTCACAATCTTTATTTCACAGTAATCCAGAGGCCGTCCGATAGTTCCCAGAACCGGCCTGCGGTAACTTCTGAGCGTTACCATCGGAGCTGTTTCTGTAAGTCCGTATCCTTCTACCAGGCGAAGACCAATCGCGTTATAAAAACGATCGAGTTTAGGCGCAATTCCGCCGCCTCCGCTGACAGCAATTTTAAAGCAGCCGCCGAAAACATCACGGGCTTTCTTAAAGAACACCAGCTCGCCTACATAAACCAAAGGCAAAAGGAAAACCAGAGGAATGTAGAGAACCTTGTTCAGTATTTTGAAAAGCCAGAAATCTTTTCTGTACCGTGCATTTCTTCCGTAAATGACAGCCCTTATCCTGAGCCGTCCTTTGGCAGCCCCAGTACAAAGTTTGAATAAAATTTTGCGGCTCTTCGATTTATTAACAGCTTTTTTCTCTATCTGTGTGTAAATTCCATCCCAGATTCGCGGAACACAAGCCATGAACTGAGGCTGGATTTTCTGAAAATCAGCTAAAATCATGCTTATAACCGGCTTTGAATAACAGAGCGAGCAGCCGTTTGCAAGCAGGTAATATTCCATTTCACGTTCATAAACGTGCCAGATAGGAAGAACGGAAAGAGACTTGTCCCCCGGCTTTAACGGTAGAATCTCCGTAAGAGCCTTTATCTGACACAAAAAGTTTTTATGAGTAAGCTCGACACCTTTAGGAACACCTGTAGTTCCAGACGTAAAAATAATGGTGGCGATATCGTCTTCTTTTCCAGAATTTAATATTTCTTCAATCTTTCCAGGATTTTCTGTGCGGTATTTTTTTCCGGCCTCAATTACTTCGTCATAAGTGTAAACCGGAACATCTATCAAAGTTTTATCTACGCCGGTCGGATCAATTACAACAATATTCTGAAGAGTTTTTAAGTCACCGCGACATTCAATAATTTTTTTGAAGCTGTAATTATTTTCTACAATGACAGTCTTGCTTTCCGAAAAACTTAAAATATATGACAAGTCTTTTACGGTTGCTTCGCTTCCTCGCGGAATATCAGCACAGCCAAGAGCCATTATACCCATCGAGCAGACAAGCCATTCCTTGCGGTTGTCGCTTATCAAACCCACATGGTCATTTTTCCCATTCCCCAGAGTAATAAGACCTGATGCAAAATAAAACATCTGCTGAGCGAAATCAATATAGCTGACAGGCTCAAAAGTACCGGCCTTATTCTTTGCATACTGGACAGAGGCAGTTGGAATATTCTTTGCCTTTTCAAAAAGCATCTGCGGAACAGTGTTGAACATAAAATCCCCAAAAAAAGCCGGCTCTAATGAACCGGCTTTAGCTCAGTCTAAAAAACTATTTCTTTGTTGTTTTCTTTGCTTTTGGTGCACCGAATGCAGACCCTTCAACCGGGCGTGCAATCTTCTTCAAGTGCCAGATGTCGCGAACGTAGTCTTCGATTGTGCGGTCAGAAGAGAACTTTCCGGCATTAGCAATGTTGATAAGAGCAGCTTTTGCCCATGCTTTTTTATCTGCATAAAGTTTTTCAACTTCGTCCTGTGCACGACAGTAGTCATCAAAGTCTGCGAGAACGTAGTAAACGTCTGCGCGGTTACCTTCGATTCCGTATACAAGAGAATCATGAAGTTCCTTGAAGAGCTGATGTGAAGGATCATAAGTTCCGTCAACAAGCTGTTCAACAACTTTAGCAAGAGCAGGATTTCTTTCAAGATATTCCTGTGGGTTGTAGCTGTGAGTATCTTCGATTTTTCGGATTTCGTCTGTAAGAAGACCGAAGATGAATGCGTTTTCTTTTCCAGCTTCCTCAACGATTTCGATGTTTGCACCGTCCATAGTTCCCATTGTAAGGGCACCGTTACACATGAACTTCATGTTCGAAGTACCAGAAGCTTCAAGTCCGGCTGTAGACATCTGTTCAGAAACATCTGCAGCTGGGAAAATCTTTTCTGCAACAGAAACGCGGTAGTTTTCTACGAATACAACATGAAGTCTGTCGTTTACTCGGCGGTCATTGTTGATTCTTTCTGCAACAGTGTTGATAAGCTTGATGATAGCCTTTGCACGGCGGTAACCAGAAGCAGACTTTGCACCGAAGATGTAAGTCTTTTTAGCTGGTTTGTATGTCGGATCTTCAAGCATTTTGTTGTAAACATACATAATGTGAAGAACGTTCAAAAGCTGACGTTTGTATTCATGAAGACGCTTAACCTGAACGTCAAAAATTGACTCTGGGTCAATGATTTCGTTCTGAGCATGCTTCAAGTATGCTGCAAGACGGCGCTTGTTGTTTTCCTTAATGGAAATAAGTTCGTTCAAATCCTTGTCAGAAGTGAACTTTTCAAGACCCTTGAGCAATGTAAGGTCTTTTTCCCAACCGTGACCGATGCGGTCTGTAATGAACTTTGAAAGTTCCGGGTTAGAAGAAAGGAGCCAGCGGCGCTGTGTGATACCGTTAGTCTTGTTATTGAATTTTTCCGGATACAATTCGTACCAGTCATGAAGTTCTTTTTCTTTAAGAAGACGTGTGTGAAGCTCAGCAACACCGTTTACGCTGAAACCTGCATGAATTGCAAGCCAAGCCATGTAAACTTTTCCGTTGTTGATGATAGACATGCGTCCCTGTTTTGCGTAATCGTTCGGATATTTTTCGCGGAGCTCAATCATGAAGCGGCGGTTGATTTCCTCAACAATCTGATAGATACGTGGGAGAAGTCCCTGGAAAATTTCGATAGGCCATTTTTCAAGAGCTTCTGCAAGGATAGTGTGGTTTGTATAAGCAAATGTCTTTGTAACGATTGCCCATGCATCATCCCATTCCATGTTGTATTCATCAAGAAGAATGCGCATAAGCTCAGGAATTGCAACTACCGGATGAGTATCGTTCAACTGGATTACGTGAAGGTCAGCAAATTTGCTGAAATCTGTACCGTAGTCTGCAACGTAGTGGCGAACCAAGTCCTGCAAAGAAGCAGATGAGAAGAAGTACTGCTGCTTCAAGCGGAGAGCCTTTCCGCTCGGACCTGAATCGTTAGGATAAAGAACAGCAGAAACATTTTCTGCACTGTTCTGGCGCTCAACAGCACGGTTGTATTCCATGTTGTTGAAGAGCTGCAGGTCAAAGCCGTTAGCAGAAGAAGCCTGCCACAAGCGCAATGTATTTACAGTTCCAGTTCCAAAACCAACGATAGGCATATCGTATGGAGTTGCAACGATTTCTTCTGCGTTTTCTACATAGTAGCGGTCGCGTCCGTCCGGAGTTTTTCCGTATGCAATGTTTCCGCCGAATTTTACTGTAACAGCAAGGTCAGAGCGCTTGATTTCCCATGGATCACGGTGAGCAAGCCAGTTGTCAGGATATTCTACCTGGTAACCGTTTTCAATCTTCTGTTCAAACATACCGTAGCGGTATCGAATACCGTATCCGTGTCCCGGATAATCAAGTGTAGCAAGTGAATCAAGGAAGCAGGCTGCAAGGCGTCCAAGACCACCGTTACCAAGACCTGCATCTGGTTCCTGATCTTCAATCTTGTTGAAGTCAAGTTTCATATCTTTAAGAACAGCTTTTACCTGATCTGCAATTTCTGCATTGATAAGGTTGTTGCTCAAAGCACGGCCCATCAAAAACTCTGCTGACAAGTAGTAGAGCTGTTTTGTTGGCTTCTTTTCATATTCATGGCGAGTTGCCATCCAGTTTTCCATAATCACTTCAAGTGCAGAAGCAGAAACTGCATCAAAAAGATCATGTTCGTTTGCCTGTGAAATATCTTTACCGTATTGTCTCTTAAGTCGACCTTCAAGATTTTCCTTAAATTTTGCGGCATCAAATTTCATTATAAATAACCTCCAGGGTTTCTTTTCATTAAAGAGTACAGAAGATTAGCACATTTTTCAACCGATTTACACTATTTTTGTGTTTTCTACTATTATTTGCTCATCAAAATAATAAAACTTCCGGCAGGAATTACATAGCGTTTCTGCTCGTGAAGGAATTCTTCCTTGCCGCTTTCGCATATGCACAGGTCTCCGGCAACAGAAGTGTCTGCAATGGAAGCCCACTTTTTGCCTCGCGGAGGAGTCGGAAGATAAACAGTCAGATCGTAGATGTCAGTATTGCCCGCAATATAGAAATCGTTTTCCGGGAGCCCGTCCTCGCGAACCATATCTGCCCCGGAAAGCTTGAATGCAATAAAGCGGTTCAGCTTTGTCCAGTCAGGATTCTTGCAGTCAGAGTCATACCATTCAATCTCAGACTTCTGACCGGAGAAGAATTTTTCACGGCGGAAAACAGGATGAAGTTTTCTGAGCTTTATCATCTCACGGGTAAAGCGAACCAGCTCCTGATTCTTGTTCAAAAGGTTCCAGTTCAACCATGAAAGCTCATTGTCCTGGCAGTAAGCGTTGTTGTTGCCCAGCTGAGTTCTGCGGAATTCATCGCCGGCAGAAAACATCGGAACACCCTGAGAAACCATAAGACAGAGCATGAAATTCTTAAGTTTTTTCATGCGAAGGTTTTCAATCTTAGGATTCATCGTAATGCCTTCGTAGCCGTGGTTGTAGCAGTTGTTGTCGTCTGTTCCGTCGCGGTTATTCTCGCCGTTCTCGTCGTTGTGCTTTGAGTTGTAGCTTACCAGGTCATTCATGGTGAAACCGTCATGACAGGTAACAAAATTTATTGAAGCAGCAGGAACTCTTCCGCTGTGATTGTAAGTGTCCGAACTGCCGGCAAGTCGAGTTGCGGCAGCAGTGGCAACAGATTCGTCTCCGCGCACAAAACGGCGGATGTCATTTCTGTAGCGGTCATTCCATTCGCTCCACCTTCCGCCAGGGAATCCGCCAACAAGATAGCCGCCTCCGCAATCCCACGGTTCGGCAATTATCTTTGTCTTATTAAGAATGGCGTCTTCGCTTATGGCATTTGTAAGGAACGGGAACTGCTGCATGCAGGCATTCTGGTCGCGGCACAGGGCGGCGGCAAGGTCAAAACGGAAGCCGTCTACATGCATTTCACTTACCCAGTAACGCAGGCTGTCAAGAATAAGGTTTGTCGTTACAGGATGAGCCGCATTCAAAGTATTTCCGCAGCCAGAGAAGTTGTGGTAATACTGCTTTTCATTTCCCAGAAGCATGTAGTAAGTTGAATTTTCAAATCCGCGTAAACTGAAAGTATATCCGTGCTCATTTCCCTCTGCAGTGTGGTTGTATACAACGTCAAGGATGATCTCTATTCCGGCTTTGTGGAGCTCACGGACCATTTCCTTGAATTCAGAAACTGCACCGCCCGGAGTCTGGTCATAGGCATAGGAAGTTTTCGGCGCAAAGAAACCGATCGTACTGTAACCCCAGTAATTTGAAAGAGTTTCGCCGGTACGAGGATTTACATGGCCGTTTTCAAATTCATCAAATTCAAAAATCGGAAGAAGCTCTACAGACGTAATTCCCAGCTCCTTAAGATAAGGAATCTTTTCTGTAAGACCTTTATATGTTCCGCGGTATTTTACACCGGATGTCTCAGAAGCGGTAAAACCTTTAAGATGAGTCTCATAAATGACAGTTTTTTCAATCGGAATGTTGATCGGCTTGTCGCCCTGCCAGTCAAAATCAATGTCCTCGATTACGACGCATTTAGGAAAGTTCGAAAGGTCAGAAAGCTTGCCGTTTTCTACGCCGGCCAGCCCAAGTTCCCTCTGACGGTTATAAGACTGAAATACAGAGCCCCTCGTAAACCCCTTTGCATAAGGATCCAGAAGGTATTTATTGAAGTTGAATCTGTGACCTGCCGGCGGATTGTAAGGACCGTCGACGCGGTAAAGGTAAAGGGCACCTTTCTTGAGTCCCTTTACATACATGTGCCAGACATTTCCAGTCCTGTTTTTTACAGGATCAAATTCAATGGAAGCTGAAGGTTTCTTAGAATCAGCAGAATCAAACAAATCAAGGACAACTCTGGTTGCATTCTTGCTGTATACGGCAAAATTAACACCGTCATTAAACGGAACAGCACCAAGAGTTTGTGGCTTACCTTCAAAAGTATGCAAATCACTCATAATGAATTATTTTACCACAATCTTAAACCGCTTTCAATGATATGATTTTACGTCTTTTCAGCAGACAGAAAATCTGTTATTTTTCTATCTATGAGTGAAAATATTGAAAATACAAACGACCTTGATGTCGGAGAAAAAACTGCCGTCGTAGCAATTCTGGGAAGACCTTCCAGCGGCAAATCAACATTTATGAATACGGCATGTCAGGAGCCGGTTTCAATAGTTTCCCCTATTCCCCAGACAACCCGTAACGCCATCCGCGGAATCGTAAACACTTCTTTCGGTCAGCTGGTTTTTGTAGATACGCCGGGCTACCACGAATCCGATAAAAAACTTAACCTGAGGTTAAAGTCAGTTACGGAAGAACAGCTCAAAGACAGCGATTGCATTCTATATATAATAGACACAACCAGAGAACCTGGCAGCGAAGAAGAAATGAACGTTTCCCTTGCGGCAAAATATGCAGACAGAATGGTCATCGCCTTGAACAAAACAGATGCAAAGGAATCCAATGTACCGGCAGTACGGGCTTTTGTTGCCGCTCATATCAAGGACTTCCCGCAGGAACGCACTCTGGAAATGTCAGCAAAAAATAACGAAGGCATAAACGAAGTATTGAAGGCATTGTATTCAATAGCACCTGTACAGCCGCCGCTTTACACAGAGGATATGTACACCGACCAGAACATAGGCTTCAGAATCGCAGAAATCATCCGGGGAGAAGCCATTACCCGCCTTACACAGGAACTGCCTCACTGCCTTTACGTGGACATAGCAGATATTGAAAACCGCGGAAACAACGGAAAGATGTGGGTACGGGCATTCCTTTGCGTTGAGCGTGAAAGTCAGAAAGGTATGGTAATCGGAAAAGGAGCGGCAATGATAAAAGCCATCCGCATGGCCAGCCTTAAAAAAATCGCAGACGTATTCCCGTTCAAAATTGACCTTGACCTGCAGGTAAAAGTGGACAAAAATTGGCGTCAGCATGACAACGTGCTCAACAAGATTATTCCGCAATAAAAAAGTTTCGCTGTAATAAAAACTGTGGTAAATAGTTGCAAAACTCAAAAAAAGGACAACACAGAAATGAAAATCTTAAAAGCCTTATTTGCAACTGTATTCCGGTTCGGGTTGAATTCTACGACAAGAAAAATAATTTTTTTATAGCCGATTTTACTTTTACTAAGTACATTTAAATCGAGGTGAATATATGGTAACGACAGTAACAACAAAGAATTTTGAAGAAGAAGTATTGAAGAGCGATAAACCCGTTCTTGTTGACTTTTGGGCAACATGGTGCGGACCATGCCGGATGGTCTCTCCATTAGTAGACGAGCTTGCAGAGGAACACCCTGAATATAAATTCTGCAAAGTAAATGTTGATGACGAAGAACCTCTCGCCGTTAAGTTTGGCATCATGAGCATTCCTACATTGATCGTATTCAAAAACGGTCAGGAAGCGGCAAAGCAGACAGGTGCTCTTCCAAAAGACGCGATTCTGAATCTGGTGAAAAACGCCTGAAATTCATGATTTGAATGCTGTCAAAGCGGGTAAGCCATATAATCAGGCTGCCCGTTTTTTTTATTCCCTTCCGCTGTTCCAATCCTTGCATTTTTTCAATATACTCTAGAAAACTAAAATCTGATTTTAAGGAATCACTATGAAAATTGCATCTTTAAAAGACGAATTGACAGGAAATGCTTATCCTGGACGTGGAATTATCGCAGGACTTTCAAAAGACGGAAAAACTGCAATCAGCGCATACTGGACAATGGGCCGAAGCGCCGGCAGCCGCAACCGCATCTTTGTAACTGAACAGGAAGACGGCACAGACGTTATCCGCACAAAGGCATTTGACCCTTCACTTATTGCCGGAGACCCAAGCCTTATCATTTATGCCGCAGTACGCGTTCTTGGCAAAAAAACAATCGTAACAAACGGTGACCAGACTGACACAATTTACGAAGGACTTAAAAACGGCCTTACATTCGAGCAGTCGCTCCGCAGCCGCAAATACGAACACGATGCACCAAACTACACTCCGCGCATTTCTTCCCTTCTGGACACAGAAGGCGGAAAATACAACTATTCAATTTCAATCCTTAAAAGCGACAACGGCAACCCTGACAACTGCCTGCGCCACACATTCACATACGACGCACCTCAGCCAGGATTCGGCCACTACATCCACACCTACATGGGCGACGGCAATCCTCTCCCAAGCTACGAAGGAGAGCCAACCCCGGTAGCCCTTGAAGGCGACATCGACACCCTTTCAAACAACATCTGGACCTGGCTCAACGCCGACAACAAAGTAAGCCTTTTCGTACGCTTCATCGACATCGCAAGCGGAAAGGAAGAAACCAGAATTTTTAATAAGAACGAGTAAAAGCCGAGCAGCGGCGCAGGATTTTGCGAGTGTGTAAAAAAAAGGGCTCAGACCCTTTTTTTTATTTCACCCCTACTCGACATCTTCATCGAATTCGTTTTCAAGAAGCTCGTCGTCATAATAAAAATTTTCGACGGAGATTTCGTTTTTGCCCTTTTCGCGGTGATTGTAGATTGCGTTTAAAAGGCCCAGGATGTCTTCTTTTTTGTGAACGAAGCTGCGGCTGTGACTAAGGCCTACAAACGTGCAGTCAAGGCTTTCAATCTTTTCTATCAGCTCTTTTAGAACCTGAACGTTGTAAAAGCGCTTGCCGAATTTTTCCTGTGCGTAAGTTGCATCCCCAAGGAAGACATATTCGCCGCACTGAAGAGCAAGACAGCCCTTTGCGTGGCAGGACGGAACGGGGAACACCCTGAGCTCAGGATACTTTCCGTCAGCTGGCACTACAATCTCCTCTTCTACGACAGTTCCCTGTTTGACATATTTCCGGGTATTTTCGCTTACATAAAGCTCGCTTCGGGTGGTGCAGATCAGATTCCAAACGTGATCCGGATGAAAATGGCTCAGCACCACCTTTTTCTTTTTGAAGACACTTTCAATTTCATGAGCGGCTTCCTTGCAGGCTCCAACATCGTACACCCACACACAATCCTTTCGGCGGATAAAAACAACGTCGCTGGAAAGGGGCTTTTTTGTGGCGGCAATATATGAGATCTGATCGTTCAATTCTACAAGGTCTGCCGTAAGACTTATCTGTATTGCCATGTAACTTCCTAAGAATCCAACTCACTGTAGTCGGTATCTATTGCCGCAATTATTTCGTATTCGGGGTACATATTCTGAACTTCCAAAACGATTTTGTCAAATTCTGCATAGCGGTCGGGGGAATCAAAACTGATTACCACGTCGAATCGCAAAGTTTTTTCCTCTCGGTTAAGATAAAAACCGTGCATCTGAAGAACATGCGGGTGTTTTAGCGTTATATTGTAAATGTCGCCACGGATTTTAAGAGCGTCCTTATCCTTTGTGTTGTAGGAATAGACTCCCACCGCCGTAAGAATTACCTTGTGCTCGTTGTAAACCGCAAGCTGAATTTTTCTTACAAGCTCGTCAATTTTGTCCGCGGTAAAATAGTCGGGAACTTCTATATGAACGGAACCGTTAAAAGAGTCGGGACCGTAATTATTCAGCACTAAATCATAGGCTCCTTTTACGTCTGGAAATTTCAGGACAGTACGCTTTATCTTTCCTGCAAGGGAAGGTTCAATCCGCTCTCCAAGCAATGCGGACGCAGTTTCCTGCAGCATTTCAAAACCTGTTTTTATGACCAGCGCGGAAATTAAGGCACCAAGCCAGGAATCCAGGGAAATTTCAAAAAAAATAAAGACAAGGGCACTTATCAAAGTTGAAACGGAAATAACAGAATCCAGAAGGGCGTCTTTTCCGGAATTTATAAGGGAAACGGAATTGTACTTTTTTCCACGTGAGATAAAAAAAATCCCCAGTGCAATTTTTACAAAAACTGCCCCAAAAATAACCAGAAGAAACGGAACCGTATACGAAGTTTTTTCCGGGTGCAGGATTTTTTTTACGGATTCAATTATGGATGTAACGCCCGCATACAAAACAAGAACGGAAATAATCATTGCAGAAAGATATTCAACGCGCCCATGCCCAAACGGATGCTTTTTATCCGGTTTTTTGCCGGCAAGTTTTGTTCCGATTATGGTTACAGCCGAAGAAGCCACGTCGGTAATGTTATTTACGGCGTCAAGCAAAATGGCGATGGAATTTGTAAGCAACCCGATAATCCCTTTTGAAATAGAAAGCAGAAGATTACCTATGATGCCGACTGTTCCTGTCTTTACGATGGCTTTGCTCCTGTTTAATTCAGCCGCTTCAGTTTTATTTACATTTTCGCCGAATAAAAAATCGGCTTTTTTATTCATCCCCATAATTACCTCGATTTAATTATAGCAAATAATTATGCAAAAAGAATAAGAAAAAGCGGATTTTTTTGGTTAGTAGAGGGAAACTGGAAGGTGCAATGCCTGTGTGTACTAATGGCGCATTAAAATGCAGCCCATCCGTTTTGTTTAAAGCTTTCTACCGGTTCAGAGTTCAAGTCCTTATACCAGCTGAACAAAAATTCTGCATCCCCAAGATTTTCTATTTTTAAAATAAACTTGGATTATGTTTAAAAAGTTTCTTATGAACGGCTGATGATTTTATTTGCTGCGATTGTTCAAATAATCGGGTTCATAATAAGTCTCACAATAGAAGATTTTCGAAATTCTATAATTCCATGTGCAGAAAAAGTGATTCCTATTGTGAATGTTTCCGGGGCTTTGATTTGT
>JAFPCT010000019.1 GCA_017390125.1 Treponema sp. | reverse complement strand
GGCTGCAGATTTTTTGTATCAGGATATGAGCTCAAATCATGAGGAAGGCGATCTTGCAAAAATCAAGGCAACCGTTGTTTCAGAAAAATCTCTTGCTCCGATTGCACTGGAATTTGGCATAGACAGGCTTCTTGTGCTCGGCCATGGCGAGGAGATGAGCGGAGGCCGTAAAAAGCCTGCTATCCTTGCGGACTGCATGGAAGCTGTTATCGGAGCCTATTACCTTGATTCCGGATTTGCGGCCTGCGAGAAGTACATTCTTTCGTTTCTTGTTCCGGAGATACGAAAAGTTCAGAAATTCGGCGGAAAAGATTTCAAGACCTTGCTGCAGGAATTGTATCAGAAAAAAGCTAAGAGTTGTCCGGTTTACGAGCTTGTTTCAAAGACAGGCCCTGATCACGACCAGTTGTTTAAGGTTTCAGTAAGACTTGGCGATGTAAGTTATGGACCGGCTTCCGGAAAGTCAAAGAAGGAAGCCGAGCAGAATGCTGCCGAAATGGCTTACAATGAAATTACAGGCAAAGAGTAATTTTCAAGTTAAATAAAAAAAGCGGCTCGTTTGAACCGCTTTTTTTATTTGTCATTCTTACTGCGCTAGAGAATCATAATTATGATTTTTGCAGCCAGTACGATAGAAACAAGTGCAAATGGGTATGTTGCGGCATATGCTGCCGATACTTCATCAGTTCCTGCTGTGGCAATGAGTGTTCCCAAAGCCGGTGTTGAGGTCATACCGCCTGTGATTGCACCAAGGTTGTTCAAAATGCTGAGTTTGAATACATAGCGTGCAATGATGTATCCAACAACCATAGGAACTGTGGTCATAACTGCTCCGTATACGAAGTAAATCCAGCGGAATTTTGAAATGAAATTAACGCCGCCAGGAACACCTGCTCCGATAAGGAAGAGCACAAGTCCAAGCTCGCGCATGAAATTCAATGTTGCTTTTGGAATGCGGCAGTCAACTTTTCCAAGGTGTGCAAAATGGCCGACGATGAGACCTCCGATAAGGCATCCGCCGGAATTTCCCAATGAAAAGTTAATTCCAGGAATCTTAATTGCTCCAAGAATGCAGCCTAAAGAAACTGCGAAAAGAAATGCAAAGTTTCCGAACGGATCGATCTGAATGAGAGAGCCCTTTGGTTCTGGAACTGCAGTCTGGTTTGCCGCACTGAAGTTCGCACGTTCTTCTTCCATGTTTACTTTAAGGATTTTTGGAACGATCTGAACGAAAAGTACGACGCCGAGAACGCCGAACAGGTAGGCGATGCCGTATCCTGCTGTAACGTCTTCTTCGATTACACCTACAACTTCCTTTCCGGCACTGAAGCCCGGAGTAGAAGTAAGGCCTCCTGTAAGGAGTCCGACTGCCATTGAAGAAGAGCAGTTTTTGTCAAGAATTGTAAAGATAACGGCTGTTCCTGCTCCCAATGCGATGACTACAACACCGAGTACAATGTATGCAAGTGTGCTTCGGTTGAAAGAGCGGAAGAATTTTGGTCCTGCAATAAGACCAACTGCCGTAACGAAAAGAGCCGTTCCGATTTTTGAAACGATTCCAAAATTTCCTTTTATCGCGTTGTTGAAAAGGAAAATTTCTTTTTCTCCGATTTTGAAAGACGGGAAGAACTGAATGAAAATTCCCCAAAGAAGAGCTATAAGAAGAACACCTGCGGTTCCAAGCTCAATTCCTTTTACCTTGATTCCGCCAACCAGGTAGCCTAATGCACCGATGGCAAAAACAATGAAAACAAATGATAGTGCCGAAGAACATACTCCGGCCAAATATGCTGTCATTTTTTATACCTCTGGATTCTATTATATACGTCTGTAAAAATCTATGCAATAATTGCGATTCTGGCACAAATGACCTAGCTTGTAGTCCTGAAGTTCTTGTCCGTAAATATTCTGGCGAAAATAAGTCCCAGTGAAAGAGAGCAGACGACGAGGGCTGCTTTTGCAAGCCATAAGCCGCCGGTTGAAATGTCGTCCAGCGCAAAAAAATAGATTCCCTTGTACATGAACATTCCTGGTACCATGATTACAATTGACGGAACAGTAAGGGTAAGGCGGGGAAAGCCCGTAGGTTTCTTTATGGATGTTGCAAGTATCCCGGAAGTGAAGGCTGCGATAAATGCCGCGATATAAACCGGAATGCCTGTAAAATCAAGAAGCTCAAGACGGATTACGTTTGAAATTGTTCCGATGATTCCTGCTGTTGCCGCCATGGGCACAGTACTGTTGAACATGAGTGAAAAGCCGAATACTGCGCAGAAACTTGCGACGATTCTTAAAAGAAGCATTGTGATTTCAGAATGGTTCTGCGGAACGAATTCTGCCGGTGAAAAATGCAGGGAGAAGGCACAGAGCCAGCCGGTTATTGTTGCGACAAAAATTATGAGCAGGGCATAAAGTATGCGCTCGAATCCGGAACGAAGGTCAAGTTTTGCAAGGTCAATTCCGCCCGTAATAAGCGGGAAGCCTGGAATTACAAAAAGCATGGAACATATATAGCCGGACTGATGGGCTTCCGAAACATTGAAAAGCATTTCGGCAGCTTTTATGCAGCCTATATATACAAAACAGGCGGAAGCAACTCCCACAGCTACATTTGCAAAAAGGGTGATGTGCCTTTCCAGAAGCTTCTTACGGATGAAATTACCAATGCCGGCACCAAAAAAAGCGCAGACCATCTCTACAAAGCCTCCTCCCAGCAGAAAGGTGAATGCGGCACAGGCAAGGGCGGCTGCAAATGCTAGTTTTACAGCGCCGTAGTGATTCAGGGAGCGGTCAATCTCATCAAGAAGCTCAAAGGACTGCTTTATGGAGCAGCGATCCGCATTTCTGACAAAATCGTCTGCAAAGGCCCTGAGGTGATGCAGTTTGTCTGTATTTACTCCGGTTGTATTTATTGAAATTGCGTTTGTATAGGTTTC
>JAFPCT010000175.1 GCA_017390125.1 Treponema sp. | reverse complement strand
TCCTTTGGCTGTTCACCCGGAACATAAGGATGCAGGTTTTTCATTCTTGAAGAAATCATGACAGTCCTTGGGAAATAAATTCACCGCCCTTATTTTATTCACTCTGCGGGAAATAGTAAATCAGCAAAACAGAAATTCAATCTTGAGAAATACCTCATTTGATACTATAATGTATAATTATGGCTACATCAGCAAACTTAGGAACAATTCTTCGACATTTTGCAACCCGACAGGAATCTGCATTTGTCAACATCAGAGAGTTTAATGATTATCTTCGAAAATATGCGGCAAAGCATCTTGAAGAGCAGCCGAATTTAGTTCAGTACATTGAAATTCCGGAATCAACCCTTCTGAAAGAACTGGAAGAACTGGCTTCGAAACATGAAGTTTTCATCACAACACAGGCAGGAAAAACAGTAGCAGTCGTCATCACTTACTATTCTGTACTATACGCAAACCGCTACAAGGATATCTCAACAAATATTACTGTACCTTTTCCTACCGCCCTTGACCTGCCGAAGCAGCTTCCTGTAGAAGCAATAGAAAAGCATGATGCGTCGGAATTCATTCCGGAACTTCAGGCCCATCAGGACGTAAAGTCTCCGCTTCTGTACTGCCTCATCATGCCGAGAGACATACCGTCAATCCTTTTCCCAGCATGCGTGCCGGTTCACTTTCTCACTCGTGCGGCGATGGCAAAAATCCGCCACATGCTCAAAAAAGATGAATACCACGACTATTTCCAGAAAAAAATTAAGAATTCAAACCCTTCAAAAGAGATAGGCGCTACTTCATTCTATACAAGATTCATCCAGCATCCGGACAACACCGACCAGACTTTTGATCTTGACGGCGACGCATTCTACTTCTGGAACCAGCTCTGCTTCTTCATCAAGCAGGACTTTGAAAAAATTAAGGACCGCACTGCAGAGGACATAAACGTACTTCAGGCAATAGCCATCTCAGAAATCTGGATGATGAGCCTTAAGGAAAAAGCTTCCATTCAGCAGAAAAGGGAAAATGCACTCCGCGAGCTTGAGGCAGCACTTGCCCGTCCTCCGTATTTTTACTCTATGGACAGCATTCTCAAACTTAAGGACTCAAAAGGCGCCCTTCTCTATGGACAGTATAACGAGGAAGACCTCAAGGAATTCATCACAAAGCTTACGTCTGAGTCGGAAAACAACGAGCTTCCGAAAATCCTCGTTTTCAAGGTTGATACCGGTGCAAGATACTTCATCTACAAAAATCGGGTATTCCAGCTTGTAGTGCGTCTTGCAAACGAAGCTCACGATACGATTGAAAAAGACCTTATAAGCAAATGGTTTGATTCCCTGAGCAATTACAAAAAACTGCCGGAAATGAAGGACAAGAAAGCTTTTGAGAACGTACTTAAAAATGAAATAAAGGAACTTTCTCCAGTCTTGTGGTCTCTTCTGAACGCAAACTTCCTTACAATGCTTAACTACGAGACAGAACATACTGAAGATGCCGGAACCTTCCACATTTTTTCAGGGGGAAAGCTCCTGCCGTTCTCAGAGCTTCTCATGCTTTCGAATGCGTCTATACTTTCAACTGCAAAAATAATGCTTCCGTTCTGGCATTCGATTCCTATCCTTTCCTGGATCATGGGAATGCTGTCACGAAAGTCACAGGAAAAGAAAGCCGCAAAGAAACCGGCAAAAGAATTTACCAGCGACGACATTCCGGACGACACACCTAAGCAGTCACCGGGCCGCTATGTAAACAAGAAGGAAGCTGTTATCGAAGCGGCAAAAAATGTTGCGGAAGAACTCATTCCTTCCGGCTCATCCATTGACCGCGAGCTTGGCTCTTACCTTAAGCTCTGGAACAAGATGATTACAAAAGAGGCTCACATGTCCCTTACGGAAGACGTGAACAGCCTTATCCGCGACTATACCCGCAAGGTAATGCGTACGATTTCTGCATCAACTTTCACAGCAGACCGGGTACGAACACTTGCAGAAGCGCTTGTAAAAACCCCTAACATGCAGAAGATAAAGGAAAGCGAAGCCCTTACGATGTATGTTGAGCTTTACATCCTGCGGCTTTTGAGCAATTCATAAAAAAACTGACTGCGAAAAATGCATTTTTTTCAATTTTTCCTCGTTATATAAGGTGACGGCTTTTCAACCGCCACCTTTTACTTTTTCGGCCGGATAAAGTATGAGATCTAAAAAAACGAGGTATTTATGAATCAGTTGAATTCTTTGATTATTGAAGGAAATGTAACCCACCAGCCTGAGCTTAAGGAAACTCCAAACGGATATAAAGTCTGCGTTGTACCGGTTGCAGTAAACCGCTTTTATAAAAATTCAAAGGGAGAAGGCGTAAATGAAGTCTCATACTTCAACGTAGAATCCTTTGGAAAAATGGCGGAATCCTGCGCAAAAAACTGCGAGAAAGGCAGAGGTGTACGTGTTGTAGGCCGATTGAAGCAAAGCCGCTGGCAGACAGAAGAAGGAAAACAGACTAGCAGAGTTTCCATTATTGCTGAACATATGGAATTCAAGAAACGTCTTGTCCAGGAAGACAGCAGTGAGGCAGGCGGAAAAGAAGACCTTCGTGCAATCAAGGCAGCAAATCAGGCTTCCGTTGAACAGGAACTTCAGCTTGAACGGGAAGAATATGCAGAAGCTGCGGTATTCTAAGCCGTAAAAAAAACGGTGGCAGCTCACTGTAAAAAACAGGAAGTGCCACCGCATCTGTCAGAAATTATTTCTTTCTGTTCTTCTTGTATCTGGCGTGTAAATCCGAAAAAGTCTTTTTTCCGGCCTTCATCACACCGCCTCTAGGAGCAGGACCTGCCCCCCTTCCCTTCTGTGCCATGCGCTCTGCAGCAGCACGCTCGTTGCTGGCCTTGTATTCTTCAATCTGCTTTGGATTGTAGAATCCGTCCTTCCAGTTGAATCGTGTTACATCAGGCAGAACCTGCTTCTTGAACAGAGAGCCGGTTATGCTCTTGATTTCGCCCTTGGTAATTGAAATCTTCGAAAAATCTATGAGCATGCGCTTGAATCCCGACTGAGAAAGGAATTCTGTCTTATCAAGCAAAGAAAACGGCAGCTCAGGCAAAACGAATGAACCATCGCTTGAAGATGCAACCTTAAATTCCTCGCCTTCCTTGTCCGCAAAGAACGTAAATCCGTATTCTTCCGGAAGACTGAACCTCATGCGGAACAACGCCGGATATGCGAAAATCGGAACCAGCACCCGGTCACGGACTTTTTCATCAAAAGTAGCCTCAAGGTTTCTGCGGGAATTTTCATACGGCATAACAAACGCCCCGATATCCTGGTTCTCAAGCCATGAAACAGCCCATCTGTTGAACGTGTACAGGTACGGGCCTGCAATCATCCGCACTTTCTTGTCTTTCAGCAGCTGAATGTGGGCAATATTGTTCACTACAAACTGAGTGTATCCCAGCTCAATAAGCTCAGAAAGCTCCTGGGCCAAAGTTTCCTCAATCGCAGCCGGACAGTACGGATCAAGAGAAATATAAATAGCCTTCTTCGACACAGGCAGCACGGTCTTTGAATGAAGGAGATCATATTTCGTATCGTTCGTATATTCAATTATAAGCCTGACAGGATGAAGCGCCTGTGCCTGGAACACGTCAGGAATAGTAGAAACCTGAACATAAATTCCCTCAGGGAAATACGAAAGTTCCCGGTTTCCCACCGGCGTAAGATCAAGAATAGGCAGTTTTTCATCAGCCGGCTGCCTGCGGTACTTGCTTAAGTCTCCAGGCAGAACTCTTGAATAACGCTTTGACATGGACTTTATCTGCAGGAGATATACGCTGTCTCCTGGTTTAAAGCCTGCAGGAATATCAACCCATCTGCGTCCATCATCATCAACTTCAACATGATGAACTTTATGACTTGCTCGGCCAGTATCAGTTCTTGTGTGAAGACGGATTGAATCACCTGGATCAGGGTCATAGGAACCGCCGGTAATGTTTGCAAGAACAATCCTTTCAGGTTCAGCACCTGCAGGAGTATTGCGTTTAATCTCATCGATCAGCTCATCAGGAGCTTTTTTCGTATTGTTTATTGTGCCAAGGTAAATTCCAGTTCCACCTGCCTGGTCAGGATTAAGGATTTTTGAACCGGCATTTTTTACGCCTTCACCAATTTCCTTAAAACCATACCAGTAATCGGTTTTTGTGCGTGCAAAGTCAGAGGCAAGCATTCTCTTTCCAGTTTCAACAGCACCTTTTCTGTCTTCCTTGTAATGGTCAATGACATAGCGGTAGGCTGCGACAACGCTTCCTACATACTCTGCGCTCTTCATGCGGCCTTCAATCTTGAAGGAATCAACGCCAATGTCGCAGAGTTCCGGAATGTGCTCAATAAGCTGCATGTCGCATGGAGAGAAATAATAGCCCTGTTTGATTCCTTCCGGATATTCTGCCGTATAGTAACGGCGGCAGGCCTGGGTGCACATTCCGCGGTTTGCAGATTTTCCGCCCAAAAAGCTGGAAAACAGGCAGAGCCCAGATTCACTTACACAGAGCGCGCCGTGCACAAACATTTCAATCTGAGCCTTTGTATGTTCCTTTATGTATCGTATTTCTTCCAGCCCAAGCTCACGGGCAACTACGACTCTGGAAAGCCCTTCCTTGTAAAGCAGGTTTGCCGCAGCGGCACTTTCCACATTCATCTGTGTGGAAGCATGAAGCTCCAGATTCGGGAAAAACTCCTGGCACATTCTGATGACGGCATAATCCTGAACGATAAGGCCGTCAGGACCGATTTTTTCAAGATATGCAAGCAGCCTGTAAAGCCTTTCTGTCTCCCATTCCTCGCAGACAGTATTCACAGTTACATAAATCTTCTTGTTCTGACGGTGGATGGAATTTACAGCCGCCTCAAACTGGTTCCATGCAAAATTTGAGGTTCTGAGACGAGCGTTAAAACTTTTCAGTCCGAGATATACAGCATCAGCTCCTTCGCCGATTGCCGCATCCAGAGATTCTATATTACCCGCAGGTGCTAATAATTCACACATGGGGCTTATTGTACCACATTAATAAGAAAAATCCAGTACCCCGGGTGTCTCACCGCTGGTCTTTGAAAGGCACCAGGAATCAGAATCCCCGAATTTGCCGGTCCTGAGGAAAGATTTTGTGGCCGTCATTCCGTCCGAACAAACAGCGCCTCCCACAGCTTCAGAATTCCATGCACCGAAAGAGGCGGCAGAAAGGGCCGCTTCCGCCATCTCCACGCTTTTCCAGTCGGCAGCGCCGGAAGGAGCATAGGTGACAGCATCAAGGACAGAACCGTCCCATGTATTCCTCAGAAGGATTACATCCATGTCATCACCAAGCCGGGCAGTTTCATTTTCAGCCCAAAGATCCCGGGCAAAAGGACTTGCATATTTCCCGGTAGAAAGGCCTATGTCATTCTCCAGCTCGTTTTCTATACCCTCGCCTTTTGACCGCAGATGAACAAGAATTATTTCATTCGTTTTTACTTCCAGAGCAGGAAATTTATAGGCTTTCTCAGAGCCGTCATTTGCACTGAAAAGCTCAAGACCTGCAAGGTTCCCGCCTTTAGTTACAAGAAGTTCTATATATTCGCATTTAAATACCGTTCCGGAAGAAAGTTTCGAGCTTGTATATTTAGGATGCACCTCGGTAATCATAAGCTCAGGAACATCCCCGTTGAATCCAGAGAAAGGAAGGGAAAATGACAGGCTGTTTCCGGTTCTGTCCGTTACAACCCCGTAAAAACTGTAGGAACGGCCCACCTGGAATTTTTCGGAAAACTCAATTTCATAAAGACAGAGGTTTCCGTTCCAGGAATTCTGCACGGTCTTTGAACTTATGCCGATATCGGGTGTGAGCAGGCATTCTTCCAGCTCCACGCTTTCCGTAAAGGCAAGTCTCAGGGATTTTTCTCCAGTGACAGAAAAACTGTCCAGCTCAGGAAACTTGTATTCATTGGTATTCAGCAGGACAATTCCCTGTTCAGTGACCTTGCATGAGAACGGCAGGAAAGTAGAAAGAACCAGCGCCGAAATAACAAAAGCCTTGATCAAATTCTTCATTTTCACCTCACATACATATATTCCCTCTTTCATTCATAAAACTGCATTTTCCTGAGCAGAAGGACAAAAAAAAACGGTCCCCGTCAGAAGGAACCGCTTA
>JAFPCT010000174.1 GCA_017390125.1 Treponema sp. | reverse complement strand
CATTCTCTGTAATTCCGGAATCTTCCGGGGAATATGTGCTTACTGTTTCTGGTACGGACAGAAAGAATAATCCTGTCAGAACGGATTATGAATTTTATGTAACCGGAAAAGATTCGTTCTGGTTCAACAGGGAAAACTCTGAACGGATAGACCTTACTTTTGACAAAAAAATCTATAATCCGGGGGAAACTGCAAAAGTTCTTTTGAAGTCTGCGCTTCCGGCCGGAAAATATCTTATTACTGTTGAGCGGGAAGGCATTTTTACAAGCGAAGTGAGGGAATTCAGCTCTCCATGCAATGTAATTGATGTTCCTGTTGCAATGAATTATGTTCCTGTAGTTTATGTCTGCGTTTCTTCTTATTCGGAGCGTAAGGAAATGCCGGACATTCAGTTCGGTGAAAAGGATATGGGAAAACCGAAAGGCTATTACGGAGAAGCCCGGCTCAATGTAAATCCTTATGTTAAGGCTTTCCGCATAGACGTTCATTTTGATAAGTCAATCTACAGACCGGGAGAAACTGCAACCGTTACTGTAAAGGCTGAAAAGGACGGAAAGCCGTTGCCTAAATCCGAGATTACTGTAATGGGCGTTGACCGTGCTGTTCTTGATCTTGTGAACTATCATGTTCAGAATCCGCTGGAATATTTTTATAAACAATATAATTTTTCTCACTGCGTAACTGGCGGCGATTCACGGGATATGCTCATGGATCCTGTAACTTATGCAGCAAAAAATCTTGTGGGGGGAGACGCCCTTGAGCAGAAATCCGAAGAGGAGCGCCGGGATTTCAGACCTACAGCATTCTTTGAGCCGGCCCTTGTAACTGGTGAGGACGGAAAAGCAGAGTTCAAGTTTGTGGTTCCTAGTCAGCTTACGACTTACAGGGTTACAGCGGTTGGTGTCCGGGGCGAGCTGTTCGGAATTCAGGAAGATGAATTCGGAGTGCGGAATCCTATAAACGTTCAGGCAGTTCAGCCCCGCCGCCTGAGAGTGCGTGATACTGCGGAATGCGGTGTCCTGATTACTAATTTGGGTGATTCTGAGGTAACGCTCAATGTTCAGATTGCTCAGGAACAGGCTGAGCTTCGCAATGAGGATATGGCAAGCGGACTTGCAGTTATACCGGGAAAAGTTTTCATTGACGGCGAAAGTGTAAAGTCTGTTGCAGTTGGAGCCGGTCAGTCTGAGGTGATTTATTTTGACGTAGGGGCTCTTGAAGCCGGAGACGTAGACTTGATTTACACCGTTGACTCAGATGTTTTTTCTGAAAGGCTTCTGTCCCGCATAAAGGTTGAAAAGTCATATTCCTACGATTCCGTTTCTGTTAGCGGAAAACTTTCTGGAAACGGTGAATCTCATGGGGAAGAAAAACTGGTTCTTCCTTCCTGGGCACAGGACGGCGAGGGTGAGCTTTCTGTTACCCTTGATACAAGCCGGCTGGGACTTCTGTCTTCTGCAGTTCAATATGTATTCTCTTACCCTTACGGCTGCATTGAGCAGAGGATATCTAAACTTCTGCCCCTAGTTGTATTTGAAGAATACATTTCTGCTTTCGGACTTAATTCTCAGATCCGCGACAAAAAGCAGGTTGCGGCATCTCAGTTTGAATTCATACAGAAATATCAGCATGAGGACGGCGGTTTTGGATATTGGCCGGAAAGCTTGAATTCAGACATGTACGTAAGCCTTCGTGTTGCGGAACTTTGTGCGCTGGCTTTGAAGCATGGCTGGACCCGCAAAGAGATCATGATCAATATAGATCGGCTGGAAAATTACATTTATACCGCAGTTACAGAAAGCACTCTTGCAAATTTTGAGCGTATTTACGGATATTATGTTTTGAGCTCATATTACGGCTACTCATTCAGCTCAAACATTGATTCATATATTGAATCGGTTGAAAACAAGGACGGCTGTAATTTTGATCTGGTTGCACTTGCCGGACTTGCTTATATCAGCTCAAGAAATAAAGATGTCCATAAAGCAGAGCTCTGTGCAGAAATAATCAGGGATGAGATTGAGAATTTCCATTCCGACGAATTTCTTGCTCATGCCCTTAAGCTTTTTGTAGCCCTTGATCCTGAAAGCGAGCTGGTGGACAAAACTCTCATGAGGCTTTTGATAAGCCAGAAACGAGGCTACTGGTCAAATACCAGGGCAACGGCGGCTGTGCTTGATGCTGTCTACGATTACATAAAGGCCCGCAGGCTTGATGCAGTTGACCTTAATGCAAAGGCTCAGCTGGCAGGCGTTTCTGTCTGCGAAGGTGAATTCAAGGGCGCGGCCGCAGCTCCGGTGACTGCAGCTGTTCATTTCAATGATGAAAGGCTGGCTGCTCTTCCAAAGGACAAAGTTCTTGATTTTGATTTCACTAAGTCGGGAACAGGTTCTCTTTATTATTCTGCATTGATGAAATATGCCCTTCCTGATGAGCTTCAGAATTTCCGGGACAAAGGCATTTTCGTAAAATACACTCTTCTGGATGCCGAATCAGAAAAAACGGTTGAGCCAGCCCAAGGATCAAAGGTCATTGAGCTTGAAAGCGGAAAGACTTATAAGGCAAAAATTCAGATTTCAACAAAGAAAGACAGGTTTTTCCTTGCCCTTCGTGCACCTGTTCCGAGCGGTGCGGAAATTCTGGATACAAACTTTACTACGACTTCAAGCAGGGCTGCAATCAAGAAACAGGAGGACGACAGCTGGATCAACAATTTCAGGCGGTTCATTACCAGCCAGGCTTTGTATGATAATGAAGCCCAGTTCTTCTGGGATCAGTTTGAAAAAGGAAGCTACACGCTGGAATTCCATTTCAGGGCTGCGAGAAGAGGTGTTTATCCGGTTCCTCCTGTACATGCAGAGCTTATGTACGAGCCGGAAGTATACGGCCGCTCTGACGGTTACCTGTTCGTAATAAAATAGCAAAATGAAGGCTGTGAAAATCTTCGCCGCGGCATTTGCCTGCCTTGTAATACTTAAGGCAGGTTTTGCCCTTGCTCCTTACCCGGAACTTAAGGAATTTACCGCCAGACGGTACAGTACCAGAGTTTTTGACACCCGGGGAAGACTGATTTATATTGTTCCTCTTGAAAACGGTTTGCGCCGGGAATATGTGCCTTATGAGCAGATTCCTTCAGAAGTAAGAAAAGAGGTGCTCAGGGCAGAGGACAGCCGTTTTTATTTTCACTGCGGAATTGACGTCATAGCGGCTTTTCGTGCACTGATACAGAATTCCCGCGGAAATCACAATGTTTCCGGGGCTTCTACTGTTTCGATGCAGCTTGCCAAAATGATAAGTCCTTCCTCGAAACGTAATTTTGCCGCAAAAATGAAAGACTGCCTGAATGCACTCAGGCTTGAGGCAAGATTTTCAAAGAAACAGATTTTTCAGCTGTACATAAACAATCTTCCTTTCGGCAAAAATTGCGAAGGAATTGCCAGCGCTGCCCGGATGTATTTTTCAAAGGATCTGGATGAGCTTTCTGCTGAGGAAATCGAGAGGCTTTCGAAAATACCGCGGAATCCTTCTCTTTACAGTCCGGTAAAAAACCGTGGAAATTACGACAGTTCGTTCATAAACTGTTTTCCTCATTACATGGCTTACCTGCAGAAAAATTATGGTTCCGTATTTGCAGAATGCTATGAAGTGCAGCTTTTCTGTGATGCGGAAGTTCAGCTTTATGCGGAAGACATACTTAAAAGGGCTTTGGAATCGGCGTACAAATCAAGAATTTACAACGGGGCCGTTTATGTATGTGATGTTAAAACTGGCGGAGTAGTTGCCTGGGTTGGAAGTCAGAGCTGGAATGATTTTCAGAATTCAGGACAGATAGACGGCGTCTTGAACTGCATGCAGCCTGGTTCCAGCATGAAGCCTTTCCTGTATGCCCTTGCAATGGAAAAACAGGGAAATGCTCAGCCGGTTCTAAAGCCTTCTGATGTTCTTGCAGATGTGCCTAAAGAGTACGGTTCCCGTAATGTTTATATTCCTCAGAATTTCAACAACCGTTACAACGGGCCTGTCCGCACACGGGTTGCACTGGCTTCCAGCCTGAATGTTCCTGCCGTTGACCTTTTGGACAGGACAGGTATGCAGCGTTATCTGGACACCCTTTCAGCCCTTGGATTTAAAAGTCTGGAAAAAACTGACGCAGACTGGGGGCTTTCCCTTGCGCTTGGATCCGGTGAAGTGAGCATAAAGGAGCTTACGGAAGCTTTTTCGGTGTTTGTGCGGGACGGAATGTATATGTCGGGAAGGCATTTTAGAAAACGGATTTTCATTTCCAGAAAAAGGCCTGGTCCAGAACAAAAGATGATTCCTGTGTTCAGTCCTGATATTTCCAGGATTATATGCTCGTTTCTGTCAGACAAAAAGGCCCGTTCCCTTGGATTTGGCTACAGCCAGAGTTTTGAAACGGATTATCCTGCAATATTCAAAACCGGAACGTCAAATCAATTTCAGAATATTACGGCTTTGGGGGCAACCAGGGAATTTGCCGCCGGAGTCTGGATGGGTAATTTCAACGGACATACAGTAATCGGAAAAACGGGAAGCAGTCTTCCGGCATGGCAGGTAAAGCAGATCCTGGACTTTATGTGCTCAAAAATCGGAAAATATGAGGAACTGGCTTTCCCGGAGCCAGAGTCATTTCATCTGGAAGAAATATGTGCCCTTTCAGGAATGAAACCTTCTTCTTTCTGCCGTGAGACAGTTTTCGAATATGTAAGGAACGGAGAAGAGTTTTCTGAATGTTCCTGGCATTTAAAGCCGGAGCAGGGCGGTAAAATTGAAATCCAGTATCCTCCGGAATACCAGCAGTGGTTTTTGAATTACGGTCAGAAGGGAAAAATTGATTATGATGCCTCCCCTCTTGAGATTCAGGTTCCTAAAAATGAAAGCGTGTTCTACATAGACGATTCAAAAACTAATATCCCTCAGGTTGTTCCTTTTGAAGTTGTGGGCGGAAGAGGAGAGAATCTTTATGTGTATGAAAACGGAAAGCTGCTTACCGAAAGGAAAAGACCTTTTTCATTCAATATTGTGCTTCAGAAAGGAATGCATCATGTGAGCGTTCAATGCGGAGAAGAAATTCAGTCTGTAGATTTTACCGTGCGATAAAAAAAGGGTGCTGCTTTTGCCTCACCCTTTATAAATTAATATTCTTTGTCTACTGCAAGAACAGCTTTTTCAAAGATGTCCATTGCTGTATCAATTTCGCTGTCCGTTACCGTAAGGGCACAAAGGCACCTCATTACCGAACCGTCGCGGCCGCCTTTTTCCATTACAAGTTTGTTTTCAAAACAAAGCTTCTGTACTTTTGCGGCTGCATCTCCGTTTCTAGGCAGGATGCCGTTTGAATCGGCTTTGCCTTTCGGGTTTACGAATTCACAGCCAATCATCAGGCCCTTACCGCGAACGTCGCCGATAATGCTTGTTTTTGACTTAATTTCGTTCATGCGGGCCATTATTTTGTCACCTTTGCGGACAACTTCAGAAAGAAATCCTGGTTTTGTCACGCGGTTCAAAACGATTGTTCCCGCTTTCATGGCAAGCTGGTTTCCTCGGAAAGTTCCGGTGTGAGCGCCCGGCTGCCAAGTATCGAGTTTTTTGTTGTATATAACGATAGAAAGAGGCTGGCTTCCGCCTACTGCCTTTGAAACCAGAATTACATCCGGAACGATTCCTGCATATTCAAATGCAAAGAGTTTTCCGCTGCGACCCATGCCGCACTGAATTTCATCAACAATCATAGGAATGTCCAGTTTCTGTGTGACTCGTCTTACTGTCTGAAGGAATTTTACAGGAGCCGGATTTACTCCGCCTTCGCCCTGAATAGGCTCAAGGATTACGGCTGCCGGTTTTGTAATTCCGCTTTCCGGATCTCTAAGTGTATTTTCAAAGTATGCGCAGCAGGCGTCTGTATCTGCGTCACCTTTCAAACCGAATGCGCCGCGATAGTTAGGGTAAGGGAAGTGATGAACGCCAGGAATGAGCCCCTGAACTTTGTTCTTTGCTCCAAGGTTTCCTGTACATGAAAGGGCCCCATGTCCCATTCCGTGGAAGCCTCCCTGAAATGCGATAACGTTCTGTCTGCCTGTTGCAGTCTTGCAGAGTTTTAAAGCTGCGTCTGTAGCATCAGTTCCGCTTGGAGAGCAAAACTGAATCTTGCAATTTTCTGCAAGTTCTTTTGGAAGATGTGCTAGGACTGTCTGTACGAATTCATCTTTTACCGGGGTTGTTAAATCAAGCGTATGAAGCGGAAAATCTTCATGAATCAACGAAATCATTGCCTGATTTACTTCATCATCATTGTGCCCAAGTGCAAGAGTACCTGCTCCGCACAAAAAATCCAGATATTTGTTTCCCTCAATGTCCTCAACCCATGATCCTTTGGCTTTTGCCAACGCAAACGGGAATTTGCGCGGATAACTGCGGGCATTAGATTCTGTGGAATCCTGTCTGGTAATGTAATACTGATTGGTGTCTTTTTTTGACATCGACTTTCTCCATTACTTAGTGGATTAAACTATTGTAAGATTGCGGAAGGCAACCTACACCGACCCTGTCAACGGCAGTTTGTTTTAGTCGGTAATACAGAAGAATACAACTTTTATCCCAGTGGGGCAATGGCATTGCAAAAGTTTAAATGTTAAAAATAGTTTCCAGTGGAGTACCTTATGCTGCCTGCGGCAGCAACGGATATATTTGCTTTGTATTATTTTTTTAAATAAAAAAGGCTGGATAATCCTAAGCACAAGTTTAGACTTCATACCGTTGTTGCCTTCCGGCTCTGGCGGGGTTTTGAAGAATACTTTGAAAGGCATCCAGCCAATGTTTAGACTTTAAAATATATGGCTCAAATTGTCAATCGGGGAGGGTCAGGGTTTCGGGGGCTCGTTTTGTAACATGGTTGCTGAACCGTAGGCTTTTATAGGGCGGCCTGATTTGTTGAATTCGGTTGTATAATGGACGCGGAACGGAATTCTATCTTTTGTAAGAGGAATGACAGCTTCCTGCTCTTTTACGCCTTTTTCAATGTTCTTGTGCCATTCCCGATACAAGTCGGCATAGTCCGGAGGAAAAATTCCTTTTTCTATAGCAGGCTCCGGGTAATTGTGAACTACTTCCGGAAGTCCCAGATCCCTCTGGCAGCGGAAACACGGGTGCATGTCTTTTGTGAGGACGTCGTATTCCCAGTAGTAGATTTTTGCCTGTTCGCTTGCCGCCATAAAACGCCTCTCTGAATTAAGAAGCTGGGTTATCTGTGCTTTTTCCGCTGTAATGTTACGGATCATTGCATAGAACATGTATGAGCCTTTTGCATTTGCTATAAGCCGCATGTTTGTCCTTATGCAGATTCTGTCCGTTCCGCAGCAGCCCGAAGAAAGCGTGCGCCAGGTTTCACAGATTTCTTCGTCTTCGCTTTCGATTGCTGTTTTTATGGTGTCCAAGAATATCTTTCTGTTTGTGGCATCCAGGGTTTCAAGGAAATCTGAATGCATGTAGTCGTTTTCTGAAAGATTCATCCGGAATTCTTTTATGTATTTGTGATTGATGCGGATTATTTCGACCTTTTCATTCTGAAACTGGAATATTGCTGCAGGACCTACAAAATTATTGAACAGCAATGTTTCCTGAGATTTAGGGTTCCAGAAATCAATGTCGGCATCTTTTTCCGCAACATTTTTGAACGTAACGGCCTTGGTGCAGTTTTTAAGAAGGGTAAGGAAATCCTCTTCTGGCAGCGGCTTTGAATAAAGGTATCCCTGAATCCAGTTTGCCCCTATGCTCTTGAGGAAGTCTGCCTGGGCAACTGTCTCAACGCCTTCCGCAATTACGGTAAGCTTGAGCCATTTTGCCATGTTTACTACAGAACTGATTACAGTTCCCCCACGGCCATGCTCCCTGTCGTCGGAAAGGAATTTCATGTCCAGTTTTATGATGTCAAAATCAACGTCTTTAAGAACATTAAGAGAAGAGTATCCTGAACCAAAATCATCCATTTCTACGATGTATCCGCAGTCATGAAGTTTTCTTACAATGCGGTTTGTGTTTTCGCTTCCCCCGAAAACAGCAGATTCTGTAATTTCAATTCTGACCAGATCAACCGGGATGTCGTATTTTTTTCTGCAGCTTTCCAGTTTTTCAACAAAATCCGGCTGGAAAATATCATATCGGGAAAAATTTGTTGAAATAGGAACCGGGGAAATTTTTTCATCCAGACATTTGCGCAGGAAACGGCAGGCCTGTTCAAAAATGTACATGTCCAGCGGAGTTATGAATCCGTTCTTTTCAAAGATAGGGATGAACAAATCCGGGCGGATAAGGCCTTTTTCCGGATGCTTCCATCGTACAAGCGCTTCTGCACCTACCAGCACTCCTGAAGAATGATCATACTGAGGCTGGAAATACGGCACGAACTGTTTTTCCTGCAAGGCTTTTGTCATCGTTCCTACGATTTCCTGCTCAGAAAGCATCTGTTTTCGTATTTCCTCTGTGTATGTCCTGAACTGCTGAGTAAAGCTTCCCTTTATAGTTGACTGAGCGAGAATTGCTTTGTCCAGCATATCGGAGGTAGGAAGTTTTGTGTCGTTTATAACGTAAATTCCGGCATTGCAGTTTACCGTAACAGGAAGCTCACATTGAGAGATCAGACGCAGCAGGTCTTCAATGAATTTATCCATGTCCCGGGTATTGTTCTTTACAAAAAGCGCAAATCTGTCGCTTATGATACGGCATGCAAATTCACCGTCTTCCAGAATAGTTTTGAGTATATTTGCTATATGAAGAAGTATTATGTCTCCGCCGCTTTTTCCAAAAACGTCATTTATAGCCTTGAATTTTATGACGTCAAGGTAAACGATCGCGTAGTTTGTATCTTCATGAATAGCTTCTGCAAGGAGAAAGAAGTTTTCGACGTTCTTTTTGAAAGTTTCCAGATTCATAAGACCTGTAAGTTCGTCGTATTCGGTCATCCGTGTAAGATGGTTCAGATATTGAATGTCCTTGCTTACATCTTTCATCGAGATGATTATATTTTTCTGCGGAACTACGGAAATGAACTGCATGCTGAAAACCCGAAGGTCCATTCCTAAGTTTTTAAGGGAAAAGCGCTCCGTAAGTTCGTTTACGGACGATGATTTGCAGATTTCTTCGAATCTTTCTATAAAAACATGATTATCTAGTGGCGAAAGAAAGTGATGCCGCAGGACATCGTTAAAAAAGTCCTGCTTTTCTTTGTCCATGGAGAACAACTTCACTGCGGAATCAGAATAAGAGAATTTCTTGCTGTCTATGTCGTAAGTAATTAGCCCTAAATTCGAGTTTTGATTTTTGGATAAGATTTCAGTCTGCACTCCAAAATGTAGGCTGAAATACAACTGACATAATGACGGAAAAGACCGTCCATACATCTCGCCTGATGATATTCCAGAAAGTAGTTTTGCTTT
>JAFPCT010000018.1 GCA_017390125.1 Treponema sp. | reverse complement strand
TTGAAGTTGATGATAACGGCATTGTTACCGTTGGAGCAGGTGTCAAGAATGTAAAGGTTTCTTCCTTTGCATTCAAAAAAACACGCGCAAAACAGTTCATCTAATCCTCACAAAATCCAATGCCAATTTAACTCTTAGCACGATTATAGAGAAAAGCTGTAGTTTGAGCAATGAATTATTGATTTTTGAAGTTTTACAGATTAGAATGAGAATATGAACAAAAAGCTATTGTTTTCCATTGCTTTATTTTTCTGTGCCGGAACTTTTTTCGCAAAGGATCGTCCGGTGGTAACAGAAATCAATGCCGTTGCAGGTAAAGGTACGGCAATCAACGTTTCATGGAAACTCCCGGTTAATCCGTCAAAAAAAATTGATTCATTTTCTGTATACCGGTCTACCAGTCCAATCGGAACATTCTACGACGTCTCAAAGGCCGTAAAGATTACTGAGGTTGACTCTGTGACCGCAGGATACATTGACAGAGTAAAAAACTACAACGACTACTACTATGCGGTAATTGCGAACATTGAAGGAAAGCCCTACGACATCATACTGCCTTCAATAAACTCAACTGTAAACGGCGTTCACCTCAAGCTTCCGGAAAAAACAGAGACTATCACTTCAACAGCATCTGCAAAGGAACGGCTTATCGGGCCGAATGAGCTCCGGGAAATTCCCCTTCCGTTCCTTAACATGACCGACTACACAAGAAAAAAGCCTCTTCCTATGAGCATGGAAGTAAAAAATATGGCGAAAGCACTTGCAGGAGGACGAAAAAGAAAGGCTCCGAAGCAGCTTGAAATTTACGTCTTTGAGGAAGATTTGATTTCACCGGAAGGCGGAGACGACTACCTGCTTTTCGACATACTTAAAAATACATTCATACAGAAAAAATATTCAGACGCAATCGTGCAGCTTGAAACCCTTCTGGGAACGAACTGCTCCCTTTCGGTGCAAAGACGGGCTACGTTCTATCTGGGAGAATCATTCTACTACTGCAAAAACCATGCAGAAGCGGTACGAACTTTCCTGAGGATATACGAAATCTATCCGGCCTTGACAAAAAAATGGATTGACTCAAGCCTGGACTTGCTTTACCTGGACATCTGAGACTAATAAATAGAACGGATCAAATCTACAAAGGAGGGAGTTTTTCTTACACCAAGATCCTCGGCTGTAAGTCCCGGCTTTTCGTTCAAAGCCCTGCCGTTTGCATCGGCATTCGGAACCGTAGGAATGCCCGCCGTTCCGTTTTCTCCGGAAGCATTTGCCTCTTCCGGAACAGGTTCATAAATCAGCACAATCTCATCGCCAGTATTTATACGGTCATAAAAGCCTTTGTATTCAAGAGTACCTTCGCTTACCTCTTCTCCTGCCAGCGTTACTGTAAATGATCCGAGAATATCACTTTCGTCGTAAACAACACCCTTTCCGCTTCCGGCAGTCTGGATTGCATTTTTGCGTACAATGTCAAATACACAGCCTTCACGGATGTTCTCAGATTTACCCATATCAACAAGAAGAGTCTTTCCGTCCCTGTTCAGTATGTTTCCCCTGACAGAAAGAAGTCCAAGCACATCCCGTCTGAAACGGCGGAAAACAGAAGAATATTTGTAGTTTCCGGTGCTGTACAGGGAATCTTCCTTTACCTTAGAACCTGTTCGGGCAGAATACATGGTATAATCCAAGGTTACGTCGCGGCTGCCCTCATCAAGGGAGAGGATTATAAAATAGTCCTTTCCGCTGGTACGAGCCTTCTGATATGCATCGCCGAAACCGGAAACCTCCCTTACCTCCGTAGAAACAGCCGTAGTTGAGATGCCCTGAAAAATTTCCGAGGCAAAATCCGCAGCAATACGGTTGTTCTCGACATGAATCTGATTAACTCCGGACCTTATGTAGTACAGTGCAAGATTCCAGCGGATTTTATCCAGGTAGAAGGGCTGTACGTTCCATTTTTTTGCAAGAGAATCCTGAAGAAGGCTTTCATATGCTTCGATCGTGTCGCTCATCTTCTGCTTGGAACGCTCAGACACAGAAGACTCATCCCTGGTCTGCTTTACAAACAGAAGCTGGTCAAGATAGCTTTCGTGAAGACCGTTAAGCTCAAGCATGCCGGCAAAATTCATGCGTGCCTC
>JAFPCT010000173.1 GCA_017390125.1 Treponema sp. | reverse complement strand
ATGTATCGGTGTTTTTGCTGCGTTCTTTTCTAAGCTCAAGGAAGTGGGCGGAAACATTGTATTTATTGATCTGCAGTCAAAAGTAGAGGAGCTTTTCCAGCTTCTTGGATTCTCTCACTTTTTCCATATCGTTTCTTCTCATGAAGAGGCAGTTACTTTCTTCAATACAGAATCAAGCACTCTGGTTAACATTTTCCCTAAGGTTGTTGATTGTCCGTTATGCAACGCACACCTTAAGGCAAAACATTCAGGAAAGTTCAGATGCCCGAGCTGCAAGGCTATTATCTCTGTTGACGAACAGGGCACCGTTTCAATCTAGTCTTTGTTTTTTTTCTCTATCTCGAAAGGAAGAATTGCGGCAGAACTACGAGCGCAAAGAATGCCAGGCTTATGATCTGGAATCCCTTTAAAAAGTCTGTCGTTTTGTCTGGATATTCCCTCGTATAAATCCTCAAATTTATTACGCTGGCAAGGCTTCCGATTATTGAGCATAATCCGGCGCTGTCCAGCCCGTACAGAAGGGCTTTCAGGTTTGTGCTGAAGGGCCAGAGCACAATGCTTGCCGGTACGTTTGAAATTACCTGGCTTAGGAGAATGCTCCACCAGTATTCGTTTCCGGAAACAGCCTTTCCAAGGAATTCTGAAATCCGCGGGTTGCTGCAGATTGATGAGCTGAATACAAAAAAACAGAGAAAGGTGAGGAGAAGTACATAATCTGTCTTCAAAAGTATCTGAGGGTCGAATATAAGCAGGGCTGCAAGGACACCAAGCGTAAAGAATGGCCAGTACTGGTTTCTGGTTACAATCATGAAAATTACCGCTGCAAACAGGATTATGTGAACGGTCCTTTTCTTTACGTCACATTCGCGGTGAACGGCGCTTCCGTTTATCTCAAGTTTTTCCTTCGGATCCTTCCTGTAAAGAAAAAGAATGAACAGGAACAGAAGCAGGGCGCTTCCCAGCCAGAGAGGAAGCATTGTAAGCAGGAACTGGCAGACAGGAATTCCGCTCTTTGAGAACAGGTAAAGGTTCTGGGGACTGCCGAATGGAGTCAGCAGGCTTCCTCTGATTGCGGCAATGTTTTCGAAAGTTAGAACAGGAATGATGTATTTTTCTTTTCCCCCGGTTCTGAACATCAGTATGGTCAGCGGAACAAAAATGATCAGCGAGACGTCATTTGTAACGAACATTGAGGAAAGAAAAACTGAAAATACAAAGAAAATTGTCAGGTTTCGAACAGAGGAAATTCTTGAGGTAAAGCGGAGAAGGGGAGCGAAAATGTTCTGCGTCTTAAAGCCTTCAAGGACGGAAAGCAGCATGAACAGCGTGGCAAGAGTTCTCCAGTCGATTGCCGAAAGCAGATCTTTCGAAGGCGGCGTGATGAAAAGTGAAATTGCTGCCACTGCCAGAGAGACCGAAAGCATGAGTTCTTTTTTCAACAACGTGATTATTCTGTTCATTTTATTTCTCCAATTCCTCTGATTCCCAGAGAATCCAGCATCTGTATTGATTTTTCCATTGCTTCGTCCCATAAATCCTTCATATTGTGGGCATCTGAACCGACTATGGCCGGCAGTCCGGCCTGCTTTACTTTTTCCCAGAAGCGCATGTGAGGATACTGGTAGCGTTCTCCGTCAGGAAATTTCCTGAGCCCTCTTCGTATTCCGTTTGCATTTAATTCCAGGACGACTCCGGTCCTTTCGCTTGATTCTATCAGAATGTCAGAGGCCCTTTCGTAGTCGTCGTTCCAGCTGAAACTGTTTATGCAGAAAAGGTCCGGGTGGGCAATAATCTTGAAGTACCCGGTTTTCATTGCTGTGCTGCATGCTTCTGCATATTCAACGGCAAGGGCTGGAGTTTCTATGGAAGTAATGTTGTGCAGGTCTCCATGGCGGTCTGTGAAAAAATGTTCTCCCAAAAGCAGATAGTCCATTTTCTTTTCGGTCAGAAGTTTTTCGTAATAGTTTTTCCCCCTGGTGTATTTGGGAAGATATTCAATTTCAAGTGAGCTGAGTATTTTGACTGAACCGGCAAAATCTTCCTTTGCGGCCTGAACTTCATCAATGTACATATCCAGTTCTGAAAAAGGCATTCTGTAGCCGTAGTCGACGTCTTTGAACGGTGCGTGATCGCTCATTCCCAGAATTGAGATGCCGCATTCAAGGGCCTGTCTTGCGTAATCTGCCGGAAGTCCTGCTGCGTGGCGGCAATGTTCCGTATGGGTATGATAGTTCGTTTTCATTTCTCTATTATTAAATCAGTTTTTCAAGTAAAATTAAAGAATGCCAAGGCGAAAAAAAACAATTTCTCCGGATATAAAGCACCTCTATCTTATGATGAACAAGCCCTGCGGCTATGTGTGTTCTTCGGTAAGCGACAGGAGTCCTGTGGTTTTTGACCTTGTGCCTGAAAGATTACTGAGCTATTGCACCGAAAATTCTCTTTCCCTTCATACTGTGGGCAGGCTGGACAAGGATACTTCCGGGCTTCTGCTTCTTACGACTGACGGACATTTTTCCCACCGGCTTACCAGTCCCGAAAGTCATGTGCAGAAAATATACGAGGTGACTCTGGAAAACGAGGAGTCCCTGGAGCGGCAGTCTGAGATTGCCGCCCTTTTTTCAAGGGGAATAATGCTGCCGCCGGAAAAAAAAGCCCCGGAGCAGGCTTCTTCTCCCGCTGAGCTTGAATGGCTCATGCCTGACAGATGCCGGCTTGCAATAGCCGAAGGAAAGTTTCATCAGGTGCGGCGTATGTTCCGTGCCGCAGGCAATGAGGTGAAGGCTCTTAAACGGCTTGCTGTGGGAGAGACGGTTCTCCCTCCGGACCTGCTGGAAGGTCAGGTTCAAATCATTTCAATTGTTAATCCTCAAGAAAAATGCTAGACTTGCCGCAGAGGTAATTATGAAGGTTGCAATCTTTTTTGGTTCAAAATCTGATACAGAAAAAATGAGTAAGGCTGCTGATGTTCTTAAGGAATTCGGCGTTGAATACAAGGCATTTATTATTTCGGCTCATCGCGCCGGAGAGCTTCTTCACAGGACTGTAAAGCAGTGTGAGGAAGAAGGCTATGAAGTTATCATTGCAGGTGCCGGTCTTGCCGCTGCCCTTCCGGGTGTAATCGCCGGAATTACGACTCTTCCTGTAATCGGTGTTCCGCTTGAATGCATTTCTGGTTCTTCAAACGGACTTGGCGGAATGGATGCTCTTCTTTCCATCGTTCAGATGCCTCCGCAGATTCCGGTTGCCACAGTCGGCATTGGAAATGCAAAAAATGCGGCATATCTTGCCCTTCAGATTCTTTCAATTAAATATCCTGAATTAAAGGAAAAATTGGTTTCATTCCGCAAAAAACTTGCCGCTGATGCAGAGGCAGGCGTTGCAGCTGGCGTTAATTTATAATCAGGGGAATCTTATGCTGGAAGACGAATCTTTGTTTAACGAATCGGAAGATAAATTCCATGACGAATGTGGTGTTGTAGGTGTGTTTTTGAATCCTTCTGAAAACCCGAAGGATGAAAATCCAATGAATGCCGCCTCAATGTCCTATTTCGGACTTTATTCTCTTCAGCACCGCGGACAGGACAGCGCGGGAATTTGTGTTTCTGACGGAAACGAAGTAAAGATTCACAAGGCTATGGGACTTGTTTCTGATGTGTTCAAACTTGAGCATCTTCAGGAGCTTCAGGGAAACATTGCCATCGGTCATGTGCGCTATGCAACTTCAGGCTCAAAAACAGTTGAGAATGCCCAGCCTATGCTTGTTCAGTCAAAGCTTGGTCCTATTGCAGTTGCCCACAACGGACAGCTTGTAAACTATATCCAGCTCCGAGAGATGTTCGAGGAGAACGGAACGGCATTTGCTTCTTCCAGTGATACAGAAGTAATTACAAAACTCATTACCCGCGGATATAAAAAAGGTCTGGAGCGTGCGCTTACTGACACAATCCAGATGATAAAGGGATCTTTTGCACTTTGTATCATGACAAAAGATGCGCTTATCGGTGTACGGGACCCTAACGGAATCCGACCGCTTTGTCTCGGTCAGGTTGAGAACGGCTGGATCCTTGCAAGTGAATCATGTGCCATTGACGCGATGAACGGAACTTTCGTCCGTGACATTCGTCCTGGTGAAATTGTTATCATAAACAAAGACGGTGTGCTCTCATTTGAATTCGGCGAAAAAACTTCCAAGCGGACATGTATCTTTGAATACGTTTATTTTGCCCGCCCGGACTCAATCATCGACAACATTCCCGTACAGAACGCACGCTACAAAATGGGCGAGATGCTTGCAAAGGAAGCCCCTGTTGAAGCAGACGTCGTTGTAGGAGTTCCTGATTCAGGCCTTGGCGCTGCAATCGGTTACAGCCGTGCCAGCGGAATTCCTTATGCAATGGGCGTTGTAAAGAACAAGTACATAGGACGGACTTTCATTGCACCTACGCAGAAAGCCCGTGAGGACATGGTTTTTGTAAAGCTCAATGCCCTCAAAAGTGACCTTGACGGAAAACGTGTCATAGTAATAGACGATTCAATTGTCCGGGGAACAACAAGCCGCCGTCTGGTGCAGATTCTGCGCCGCGCAGGTGCGAAGGAAGTTCATTTCCGGGTTTCTTCGGCTCCGGTTAAATATCCGTGCTATCTGGGAATTGATACTCCTACAAAAGCAGAGCTTATTTCTTCAAATCATAACGTAGAAGAAATCTGCAGGGAAATCGGTGCAGATTCCCTTGCTTTCAT
>JAFPCT010000172.1 GCA_017390125.1 Treponema sp. | reverse complement strand
CCGTTTCCCTTGAGGACATTAGGAATCTTACTCAGAACGATGACGCAGCTCTTTTTGCTTCCATCACAGCCGGCGAAAATATGCTCAAGGCTCAGGAAAATTCAGATTTTACCGATTTAAGTCAGATCAGTGAAAATATTTTTGAGACAGAGGAAATTTCTGCTTCTTCAGAGCTTTCTGAAAAGGATGTTCTGCCAGCAAGGACCTTTGCATTTGATAAGGACGGAAAAATAATCGTAAAGGATTACCGCTCGGAAAAAACAGAAAAAACTGCGGAAGGCGGTCCGGTCGAAAAAAATGCATTGAAAGTTTCTGACGTAAAATTTGACGGAAATAACGCGGAGCTCACTATGGAAGTTCCTGAAAATATCATTCAGAACGTAACTTCCTCAAGTGATCAGGCTGCCGGTGCCCAGGGGTCAAATTTTCAGGCAATGCTTACAAATCAGATTCAGCAGAATGCCGGAGAATTTGTAAAGGCCGGAAGCATTGTTCTCCGTGACAATGACGTGGGCTCGATCAAGCTTATTCTCAAACCGGAAAACTTAGGAAATGTTAAAGTTGACCTTCAGATTTCCGATAAGAATATTACAGGGCGGATTGTGGTGGCTTCCCAGGAAGCATTCAACGCCTTTAAGGAAAGCGCAGACAGCTTGAGGCAGGCTTTTATTGAAAGTGGCTTTGAAAATGCCAGCTTTGACCTTGCCTTTGCCGGTCAGGACGCTTCCAGAAATCAGACTGGCGGCAGAGATGAGAATCCAGCCGCAACATACAACATGGCTAAAGCCTATGGTGATTATACAGATTCCGGGGATGAGTTCGTGCAGATGGAAGAGTCTGCTTCGTTCGCTCCGAGAAGTTCTGTAAATATCGTAGCTTAATTTTTTTTTGGAGAATGATTATGGAAATGAATACGGTTAATTCAACCTTGACTTCCAGCGAAAAGTTTGCGATTGAAAATGAAGTGAATAATTTCAACAAAACTTTGAACGTATCAGGAAGAACGCCTTCTCAGCAGCTGGGTAAAGATGACTTCTTGAAGCTTCTGATTACACAGCTTACAAATCAGGATCCAACAAGTCCTATGGAAGACACACAGTTTATAAGTCAGATGGCTCAGTTCAGTTCTTTGGAGCAGATGACCAACATGAATGAATCTTTCAATAAAATGGCCTCGATGATAAATGCGGGTCAGGCTGCCAGTACTCTGGGAAAGACAGTAGAGCTTGATGTAGGCGATACAACGACTCAGGGTGTGGTTGAAGCAACAAGTTTTGGCGCTAATCCGCAGGTTATGGTTAACGGCATGTACTACGACTTGAACAAAATCAAGGCAGTGTACAACTAAGTCAGAAAATAATAGCAGGGGTATAGATATATGATGAGATCACTTTATTCTGGTGTTTCAGGTTTGCAGAACCACCAGACACGCATGGACGTAATCGGAAACAACATTTCCAACGTAAACACAACAGGTTTTAAACGCGGACGTGTTAATTTTCAGGACATGATAAGCCAGCAGGTAGCAGGAGCTGCCAAACCTACTGAAGAACTTGGTGGTGTAAACCCTAAGGATGTAGGACTTGGTATGACAATTTCTACCATTGAGCAGGTATTCACACAGGGAAACCTTCAGTCAACTGGTGTAGGAACTGACGTTGCCATTCAGGGAAACGGTTTCTTCGTTGTTAAAAACGGTGATGAATCTTTCTATACACGAAACGGTGTGTTCGGACTTGACCGGGACGGCACTTTGGTAAACCCTGCGAACGGTATGCGCGTTCAGGGCTGGATGGCCCGGGATTTGAACGGAGAGCAGATCGTTCAGACTGCCGCAACACCAACTGATCTTGTTATTCCTGTAGGCTCAAAAGACCCTGCAAGAGCAACTGAAAATGTTCTCTATGCCTGCAACCTTAACAAAAATACTCCGGAAATCCTTGAGGGCGCCAGCGCAAGCGACGTTGAGAAGGGAACCTGGGGAACAGAACAGAAAATTTACGACAGCTTTGGAAACGAGCACCTTCTTTCTGTATCATTTACAAAAGTTCCTGGAGTGCCAAATTCATGGCAGGCCAATGTAACTGTTGATGCAGATAATGCGGACTTTACACAGACAAGAATCGGACTTGGAACAACTGACGGAGTTCAGAATTCATTCATCGTGAACTTTGACAACTACGGACAGCTTGCAAGCGTAACAGACTCTGCAGGAAACATTTCAAACGAAACTGGTGAAATCGTACTTCAGACAAGTTTTACAGTTCCAAATGCAAATGCTGACGAGAACGGAAATCCTTACCGCCAGACATTCAACTTGAACCTGGGTACAATCGGCAGCATGAAGAATACAATTACTCAGTCTGCTTCTAAATCTACTACAAAGGCTTACAGCCAGGACGGATACACGCTTGGTTACCTTGACAACTTCAAGATTGACTCAAGCGGAACAATCACTGGTGTATATTCAAACGGAACAAACCGGGTCATCGGTCAGATCGCTCTTGCGACATTCAGCAATGACCGCGGTCTTGAGAAAGCCGGAGACAACACTTACGTTGAGACTAACAACTCTGGCCAGGCAAACATCGGTGAATCTGGTGTAGCAGGAAAGGGAAGCCTTCTTGCTGGTGCTTTGGAAATGTCAAACGTTGACCTTTCAGAGCAGATGACAGACATGATTGTTACACAGCGGGGATTTCAGGCAAACAGTAAGACAATCCAGACAGCAGATACGCTTCTGGAAACAGTTTTGAGCCTTAAACGCTAACATCTAGATAAATGAAAAAGGATGCGTTTCATCTGAAGCCCATCCTTTTTTTTGTTTCTGCAAGTTTTTCTATGAATTAAATCTTTGCGTTAATTCCGATTCCCGCGCTAAGACGCTGGTTCGTAAAATTGTATGCTCCGTTTAATGCTATCTGAAGGAAGGTAAGCTGAATGCCGCATCCGGTGTAAAACTGGCATAAAATCCTGTCAAAGTCGTTTGAGCTTGATTTTCCGCCTTTCTCATAAAGATTTGCATAAAGGCCGCTGGTGGTGATTTTCCAGTCGGTGTCAGAATTGTATACCGTGCCGAAAGCCTTGAGTCCGGCGTAAGGGGTAAAAATCAGGAATTTTTTGGAAGCCTGAACCTGAGCATATACAGTGTGTCCAGTAAGGTTTATGTTCATTTCACCTTCCAGTTTACCAGAGCCGTATTCTTCGTTATAGAGGGTTTTGTCAATGTTAAAGCCGGCAGAGAAATTGGAATATATATAGCCGAGACCTGCAGAAATTTTAGGAAGCAGGTTTCCTCCTTCAAGAATTGCGTAGCGCAGGTCCGTTCCCACGCATGTATAGGCAGCGCTCAGGGAATAGTCCTCAAAGGAAATGTCCTTTACAAGGCCCTGGGTTGTAGTAATGCCGTAAAGTCCTATATCAAAGGGAAAAATAAATCCGCCGATTCGAAGGGATGCCGCGGCGTTCGGAAGGAATATATGTTTTGGAAATGATATCTTAATGGAAGTTTTAAAGTCTTCCGGCAGGGCGTCTATAATATCTTTTGAAATAAGAGAGAAGTTTTCGGAGATTGTTTCTGTGTCAATCAACGTTGCTCCTGCGGAGATTCCGGCTGTAAAACGCGACGGAATGCTGGGAAAAAATCTTCCGATGAAGGCATCCGGCTGAACGGAAAGCATTGTGGAATTTTCCGGAAGCAGTTCCTCAAGATTGGACGTAACGTTTTCAAGTCCTTTTTCAAGCTTCAGAAACGAAGAATTTGCATGGGACACGGATAAAACTAAAATTGTAAGTAGTGTAAAAGAAATGATTTTTTTCATTGCAAACCTCCGTTTTTATTTTACAATAATACAGAATTATTGCGTAATTAGCAAATTAAAGTTTCAGTTAATAATTGCCGATAACATAATCGGTAGAATGTTTTAAGGGTAAGGGCATAGCTTTTTGATTATCAGCGCTCTAAAAAAACAGAGGATTTTCTCATTGATTCCGCTCCTTGTTTTGGGAACGGCGCAGCTTTTATGTGCGAAAGAATATCCTATGCCTATCATCGTAACCCCGTCTCCTGTCTACGGACTTCAGTGGGGAAATTCTGATTCAAACTTCTTGTACATAGAAGATAAAAAGCTTGTCCTGCGAGATACCACCCAGTTCAACATTGTAAAGACCTTGAATTCACCGGGAGAAAACTTCTCTTCCTCAATGTTCATAACCTCTCAGAGCGGAAAAGACAAGGTTATAGCTCAGACGGAAGCCGGCAACATGTATTTCTGGGACGCGCCCTACAATGAGATGAGCGTAGTAAGCGGCTACAATTACACCGGAAAAATGGCCGGAACAGCCTTCAGCAGAAACGGAAACTATATTGCTTTCGGCGACAGTTTAGGCGACATTCATATCCTGCGCCAGCATCAGGTGCTTAAAAATGAATTTTCAGAGAAAGTAATAGAAGGCGTAAAAAGTCCGGTATACACCTTGAGTTTCAGCGAGGACGGCAGGTTTTTGGTCACGGGAACCCAGACCGGCATGGCATATGTATGGAACGTGAATACATACAAGATGGTTACCGGCTTCAATTTCTACAGCCGGAAAAATCAGAAGATTGTATTTGACGGTGACAAGATAATCTATCCTCTTGATAAGGACGCAATCGGAATCCGTGACATCTTGAGCAAAACTGGCGGGGCAGTGGACGCAAAAAATCTGACCGTAATTAAGGTCAGCGCGAACATTATCGACTATGATCTGGACATCAACGGAAACTACCTTGCGGTCGTCAATGAAAACAACGGAATGGATTATATCGACGTAAAGAATAAAATCTATTTAGGTTCTCTGCCGCCTCTTCAGAGCGGTAAAATTACTTCAATAAAATTGGATAAAACCGGAAAAAGGGCTCTTATCGGTGATCATAAAGGTGAAATCTTCCTTATTAATATGACGGACTTCATAGAAATAGATGAAAGGTCTGCTCCAACGATCCGTTCAGGCACAATGAATCCGGCCCAGAATGAAGGCAAGGATACCGGAGAGGTTAGGAAGGAAGAGAAGGCGCCTAAGCCTAAAAAAGAAGACAAGAAGCCTGGAGTAGAGGCTGATAAGTATTACAAGTACCGCAAGGGTCATTCCCTTGACTTCAGGGCTAATTTCCTTATGCAGAAACAGCCTTATCTGCCTGGATACAGCCTTGAGGTAGGCTACATCTATGCAGAAATCCCTAAGCTTCCGTCAATGTACGTGGGCGCCCGCTCAGGATTCCAGTTCTCATGGCCGACAAGCGAATATCCGTATACATACACTACGGGAACGGCGACATTGCAGAATCCTTACCTTGTAAGCCTTACAACCTGCTTCCCGATAGGATTCTATATCGTTCCTTTCAAAAATACGAACTTCTATTTCCGTGAGGAAGCTGACCTTGGTTTTGCCTACCATACTTTCTGGAACGGAAGCGCCGGTTCAAATACGATTATTACCAGAGGCGGAATGGCCTTTGAGTTTGGCGATACCTTTACTTTCGGGTACAAGAACTTCCTTGTGAACCTTAATGCAAAATACAATACCGCCCTGGGCGTTGCTGTAAGCATTGGCGTAGGTTACAACTGGAAGCTTACAAAACGAATCATTCCGGAAGCAAATTCTCAAAATAAGCGTTAAAACACACTTTTTTCTAAAGTTTTTCTCATTTTATGCCGAAATTGTGGTCGGAGGAGTAGAAAAAATTCGACAAAAATAAGTTTTGGGCTTAAAATTCCGTCGGAATACGTGTTTTATGATGAAGTTTTCATTTTTTAAACAATTAACTATTTCTCTTAAAAATCTCTTTAAACGACAGGAGTGGCGAAAGGAAGACAGAAGTGTACTTTTTATTTTAAAGAGTTTTTTATTGAATCTGGTCTGTGCAGGATTGGATTACAATAAAAACGTAATTCAATTTTGCGGCGGATATAGGACATGAAAAAAAAGTTGCGTTATTCGATTTTGTGTCTTATCATTCTATGTGGTTTATTCTCATCTTGCGTCAACAGCATCGACGACTTGTACGACCAGTACAACGAAAATTTTGCACAGAAATCACTTCTGGAGCAATATTTGTCGCAGCAGCAGACGAAAGAAGATCAAGCCAAACAGGAGTCTGTACTGACGCCAAATGACGAAGGATTTGATGAAGAAGATTTGTTGTACGAAGAATATTTCGTATATGATGACGGGACATTGAATCTGGCGGCACCTTATGACTGTTATGACTATAAGTGGATTGTTCGTGATCCGTCTGATGGTTATTCTGAGGTGAAAATTTTGAAGTTCTGGGATAAGTGCGGATATGACACCCGTGAGTTCATTATTTATTTACCTACGAGTGGTCTTGTCGGTGGTAAAACCTACCAGCTTACGCTTTCTCTTAGAAATCGGGATGGAAAGGTTTTTTCTGATTCTTGTGGTTTGGTCGTGTATGACCATTATAACTATGTGGTTCTGGAAGAAGATAAACTTTCAGAATTATAAAAAGTAAATATAGTTTTGTATATTTTGATTTTTATGGTATGGAGGAAATAACATGAAAAATCTTGCAAAAAAAATTGCAGTTGCAATCAGTTTTTTAGCAGTTTTATTCAGCGGATGTAGTAATGATGTCGGTGGCTCGATTAGTAATACCACTTTGTTAACGTTGTTGCAGCTCCAGAAAAATTCTGCTTCTCCAAAAACAATTTCTAAACTTAATGTTGTTG
>JAFPCT010000171.1 GCA_017390125.1 Treponema sp. | reverse complement strand
GTGAACAAAAAAAGGAATGCCGAAGCATTCCTTTAAGTGCGGCGAACAGGACTTGAACCTGCACAGCTTTCGCCATAAGGACCTCAACCTTACGTGTCTACCAATTCCGCCATCGCCGCATGTATTGGACGGTGAGAGGATCGAACTCCCGACATTCTGGGTGTAAACCAGACGCTCGTACCAGCTGAGCTAACCGTCCGTTGATGTTTAAGACTATATCAAAAAATCCTATAACGTGTCAACAGCCGAATTACAAATTTCTTTAAAAAAGTTGATTTTTTTTTAAAGAAAAAGGCCGGGGAAACACCCGGCCCTATTCAAACCATGTTCATAAGAACGTAACGCCCTTATTTATGGCAGATTTTCTTTTCACATTCCTTGTAGATTGCGCTTGTCTGGGCAACAACGTCAGCAGGAATTTCCTTGATGCCAGGGTCACCGGCAAGATTGTTTGCCTTGAGCCAGTCACGAACGAACTGCTTGTCGTAGCTTGCAGGACTTCCGCCAACCTCATACTTGCTCAAATCCCAGAAGCGGCTTGAATCCGGAGTAAGGACCTCGTCGCCAAGAACAAGCTCGCCGTTTTCATCAAGACCGAATTCAAATTTTGTGTCGGCAATGATGATTCCGTTCTTATAAGCGTGTTCGTAGCACTTCTTGTATACGGCAAGGGCAGCCTTTTCAATCTTTGAGCCAAGCTCTTCCCCAAGGTCATTCTTCATGTATTCCAAAGTAACGTTGATGTCGTGGCCTTCTGCAGCCTTTGTAGAAGGAGTAACAATAGGTTCGTCAAGCTTTTCAGCCTGCTGGTATTCCTTTTCAAACTTGTGGCCAAGGAACGGCTCGCCTTTCTTGTAAGCTTCGTACATGGAACCGAACATGTAACCGCGGACGATTACTTCATAAGGAACCATCTTGAGTTTCTTTACAAGGATTGTGCGGCCTTCATATTCAGGTTTCTGAAATTCTGCCGGCATGTCCTTCAAGTCAGAAGAAATCATGTGATTCTTTACAATATCCTTTGTGTAATCAAACCAGAAGTTGGAAAGAGCGTTCAAAACCTTACCCTTGTCTGTAATCAACGTAGGAAGAATTACGTCAAAAGCGCTCAAACGGTCAGTGGTAACAATTACCATTCTTCCGTCTTCCAGATCATAAACTTCGCGAACCTTTCCGCTAGCATATTTTTTCATTTCAAAAACCTCTATGAATAAATGTTTTTATTTCAATGTTTAAGACGAATATTAACGTTTTGCAGAAGCATTTTCAACAGGAGGCACTGAAAGCCATGACAACCGCATTAAAAGTTATTCGCATAAAAAAAGGCTTCCAGTCGAAGCAGGCACTTCAGAGTGTTTTTGAAAACCAAAGTCCTCCTTCGCGCTGTTTTTTTTAATATTATTCCTTAGCGCGTTGGCTTGGATTGCGGCGGATGGGGGAAAAAAAGTGCAGCACCAGAAGGAACACACTGGCACCCAAAACGGCGCCGATTGTGTCGGCCATCCAGTCGAAAGGCGAACAGTCTCGGCCGGGGGTGAAGCTCTGGTGTATTTCGTCGATTATGCCGTAGGCGCTTACGATTGCCACCGGGAGCCACAATGATTTCTTTGATTTTATGCTGCATGCAAAAGACACCCAGAATGAAAGGCCGGCAAAACAAAGGCAGTGAACCAGTTTGTCCCCATTCCAGAATTCAGGCATGCCTTCAATTGTTTCCTGACTTGAAAGATACCAGCTGGCAGAAAAAATGAATGCAGCCGGAATCCATTTCAAAAGTTTGATTTTAAAAGAAGTATTTTGTTCCATGTCGGGATTCCACAAAGAAAAGCACAAGGGCGCCCAGAGAGAACACAACCGCAATGCCGTAAACCAATGGCTCAAGGACATTAATAAGCCATAAAGTTTCAAGAGCAGCCGGAACGCAGAGCACGATAGCAGCGAGCAGGCCGTTCACAACTATTTTTGCAGGCACATTGTTTTCCAGACCGTCAAAAATGTTGTAGCAGAGCCTTGAGCAGAGGAAAAGCATGGAAACCAGAAGAACAGGTTTTGCAAAAAGCATGAAAAATGAGCAGAGCGAATTGTCAGAGGCAATGATTATGTAAGGCATGAAAACCGCATAGAAAGAAACGGTAACAGGGAAAAAAGCCTTCACCCTGATTCCAATCTCATCCTTCGTGCAGAAAAAATAAGCAAGATAAACCAGGAGCACAGGAAGGGCATAAAAACTCAGAAGATAGTAAACAAAGTTCGAAGCAAAACTATATTCCGGAACGCGATGAAGATAGGTGAAAACCGCAGTAAGAGTACTCACCAGAATTCCAGTAAGAGTTCCGGCAATAATCAAAAGCAGAACCATTTTGTTTTGAGCCTTAAGGAATTCATAAACCAGAATGGCCGGAATAAGAATGAACATGAACAAATACATAAAAATAAAGTATCATATAAAAACATGGGTTTCAAGGAGAAAAAACAGCTTCCAGTCGAACTTAGGTTTCCAAAACCTAAGTCCTCCTTCGCGCTGTTTTTTTCTTCATTGAATTTGCGGTATTTCTGGCGGGAAAGTTTCGCTGGGGGTTGGTCGTTCAAAGCCTTCCACTTCTTTGCGGAGGGTTTCGGCAAGGGCTTCTTCGTAGCCGGTTAAGGCGGAAAAAGGGAGGAAGATTTTGGCGCGCTGGGACAGGGGCATGCGGTTCGGGAGTGATGTTGCGTTCCAGTCGCAGTTTATAATGTCACCGTAGTCTTTTTCCTGTTTCATGCCTTGTGTCCTCCTATCTGGCGGTTTCTGTCCATGGTGGTGGCGCCCTCCTCAAGATTCATGCCCTTAAGGATGGCGTTCTTTCCAAAGCGGCTGATGATTTCAAGGCGGGCCTTCTGCAGGCTCTCCTCTTTTTTGCTGCCGGAAGCGCCGTTACCTTCAATGCCGTCAAAAAGACAGGGCTCCCTCCGGCTAAGGGGAATGACATTGTTGGCACAGATATTTACGCGCCGCACAAGCCATTCCTGTTCGGCAATTTTATCAAAAAGCAAGACAAGGCTTTCAACAATCAGGGAAGAAGAGTTTGTTTCGGTGCCCAAAGCTTTCGTTCCGTGGACCGGCTTTGGGATGAGCCTTCCGTAAAAATCCCGGACCACCTCACCGCCAAAACCATCCTGATTCAAACTTTCAACATCGTAGCCCACCATAAGGGTCACAGAATCTGCCACCAGATTCTTCTTGAAAAGATCCAGGGCAAGAAGCTCCCCCATTTCCCGCACGATGATTTTAGCCTTTTCAAAAGTGTAAGGCTGGTGAAGCACCTGCCCGCTTCCAAGACTTTTTGACGAAGAGCGGTAGCCCTTTATTTCCTTCATGCCCACAGGCTCAATGCCCCAGGCATGATCAATGAGGATTTCCGCATCAATGCCGAATTCCTTGAAAAGAAGCCGCGGATTGTTCAGGGAAGTGCGGGCAATATCCCCCATGGTGCGGATGAAATATTTTTCAAGCCGCCTGGCAGTTCCACGCCCCACCCGCCAGAAATCCGTAATGGGCTGATGGTTCCAAAGCTGGGCCCGGTAGGAAGGAACGTCCAGCTCCGCAATGCGAACCCCGTCAGAATCCGCCGTAATGTGCTTGGCAACAATATCCATGGCCACCTTGCACAGAAAAAGGTTCGGCGCAATTCCCGCCGTAGCCGTAATCCCTGTTTCAGAAAGCACGTCATGAATCACCCGCCCCGCAAGCTCACTGGCCGAAATTTTATAGAAAGAAAGATAGCTCGTAGCATCGATAAAAACCTCATCGATGGAATAAACATGAATGTCTTCCGGCGCAAAATAACGCAGGTAAACGTTGTATATCCGGGAAGAATACTGAATGTACAGGGCCATCCTGGGAACCGCCGCAACATATTCCAGCTCCTTCCCCGTCTTCCTCTTGAATTCCCGGGCCTTGGCCTCAACTTCAAAAAGCCTGCTCCGTCCGCTGAGCCCCAAAGCCTTCAAGGCCGGCGTAACTGCAAGGCATATCGTCTTGCTGGTACGGCTCCTGTCCGCCACCACAAGATTCGCCGTAAGGGGATCCAGCCCCCTTTCCCTGCATTCCACCGAGGCATAAAAAGATTTCAAATCAATCGCAATGTAAGTTTTATCTTCCATAAAAATTAAATCTGAACATTCGGCTTAGCCGCAAGATAAACAACTTTCACAAGAACAATTCTGCGGATCACAGGCCTTGACCATTCCCTGCGCTTGCAATTCACAAGCAGAAAACCAAATACGCACCACATGATAAAAGTCAGCAACATAATAACTTCAAACATACAAACCTCCGTAAGTTTCATTGTATGACCTTATTATACTGTAGTATAGTGCCAATAAAAGGCACTGTAAAAAAATGCCGGAAACGCTGTGCCCCGGCATTCTGCTTTCTCATGATTTTCTTATGTTTTGCTTATGATTCTTTCACTATTTCTTCATAAAATAATCAGCTACAGCCTCATAGGCAGGAATTGAAAGCGGATCAATGTATTTGTTGGAAGCCAGATAAGTGGAAGCAAACCTTGCGATTACCATTTCTGCCTTTGGATCAATATAAATTGCCTGACCGTGAACTCCCCGGGCCATGTAAGCTCCATGGGAATTGTTCGTAATCCACCACATGTCCCTGTAGCTCAATCCCTTAAGCATAGGATAGTCGCTCTTTGCAAAGGCTTCCTGAGCCTTAGGGTTGCATCCGCCGGTCGCAATGTCCTTTGCAGCAGCCTCCGGAATAACCTGACGACCGTTCAATTTGCCTCCGTTTCTGATCATTTCACCGAACATAGCCATATCCCTAAGGTTCAGGCTCAAGCCGCCGCCGGCAAAGGCAATTCCAGACGGATCCAGCTGGTAATAAGCGTCATAATGAGCACCAAGAGGCTGCCATATTTTTTCAGAAACAAGCTGGGCAAGTCCCTTTCCAGAAGCTCTTGAAACAATCCAGCCTAAAAGCTCCGTATTAATCGTTTTATAACCGAATGCTTCACCATGTTCCTGACCCTTAATCTTTTTTACAGTCTTAAGGTATTCATAGTAGTTTTCCGGTCCCTTGTAATCTACAGGTCTGAACACATTGCCGGCCGCAGAATAAGCCCAGACTTCGGCCTTAGGATTGTTGTAATCCTCGCTGTACTGAATGGCAGTCGTCATGTCCATAACCTGCCTTACAGTTGCATCCTCATAGCCGGACCCCTTAAGCTCCGGAACGTAATCAATAACCATTTTGGAAGGATCAAGTTTTCCTTCAGCAACAAGAATAGAAGCGATGGTTCCGCAGAAAGACTTGCTGACAGACATAGCCGAATGCCTTCCATCCGGCTTAAGACCGGCAGGATACTGCTCATAAACAATCTTACCCTTGTGCATGATGATTATACCGTCGGTATAATTTGCAGCCAGAGAATCCTTGAAAGTCATTTTTTCATCAGAATTCCAGGGCGTAAATTCAATCGAATCAATATTCTTATCAAGCTTAGTTTTTACAGTATATCTGTTGTCTTCCGAAGCAGGAACCGTGCGTGAAGGAAAGAATTCCTGCATGTGATTTACACTGTATCGCAGATTAGGAAACTCAAAAAACGAACCGTCAGAGGCTCTCAAAGTTTTTTCCGGAGCCGGCGGAAAGCCCTGCATCCAGCCCATGTTGTCCGGATTTGTAACAAATGCATCCTGTTTTTCCTGACCAAATCCAAAAGTGCAGCATCCTGCAAGCATAACCAAAGAAAGAATCTTTTTCATAACTACCTCCAAAACAGAGAATTTGCATCTCATCTGTTTTAATATATAAAACAACAAACCGCAAGAAAAAGTAACAAATACAAGCATAAAAATCCAATAAAAACCGAAGAATAAACTTCCTTAAGTAATCAGCTCCAGAGCCTTTTCATTCTGCACATTCTGTTTAACCACCTGCTTCTTAATCCAGTCTTTTTTTTCCGCAAGAAATTCCTGAACAGCACTTTCCCCAGTCCCGAAAGGAGCTTTTACAAGCACGCGGTTATCAGAAAGATATAAAGGGAAAATCATCCTGACTGTAAAATCGAACTCTGTAACTGCAACATTCATGCACGGCGCAAGTTTGCAGATTCAGTTAAGGCTACAAGATCAAAGACAGCAGAAAAGGCTTCATGAAT
>JAFPCT010000170.1 GCA_017390125.1 Treponema sp. | reverse complement strand
GCAGTTAAATGTGGAATAATCCCCATAACGGAAGGTGCTTATGCAGAAGGCATTCAAAGAAACCAAGATTCACGGGCGGCTGGACTTTCCTTATGTTGTGTACATAGGACTTATACCGGAAGGCCTTACAAGTTTTCCCCTTCACTGGCACAAGGAATTTGAAATAATCTACATTCATTCCGGCTGCGGAACCATATTCGTCGATTCAAAAAGCTATGACTGCCGTTACGGCGACATACTGCTTGTTCCTCCGGACACCATCCACGGAATAAACCAGAAGAACAATGAAAAGATGGTCTACTTCAACATCCTTTTTCAGCCTTCCCTGCTTGAAGCCGATCAGGATTCCTCATTCTACAAGAAATACTGCCTGCCTCTGGAAGAAGGTCAGATACGGCCGCCGGTTCTTCTTACCCCGGACACAAAGGCAAGCCGGCAGCTCCGCCCACTGATAGAACCCCTCACTGAGCACTGGAACGAGGCAGTTCAGGAAAACGTGCTGTTTGTAAAGGCAAAGATGTTCCCGATTTACGAAATTATTTATGGACTTTCAGAAAAAAGTGCCGGCGGATCAAAAAAGGTAACTGCATCCTCTCGGTTCAAGCCGCTGCTTTCGTATGTGTCTGCAAATTATAACGAAGCCATTTCCATAAAAAAAGCCGCGGAACTGTGCAATTATTCGGAAGCATTTTTCATGAAGTCATTCAAGAAAACTTTTGGAATTACGTTTAATTCTTACCTGAATGAATTCCGGCTTGAGAAGGCACAGGATTACCTTAAGAACACAGACATGAACGTTTCCCAGGTTTCAAATGAATGCGGTTTTGAAAGCCTTTCCTACTTCATAAAATGCTTCAGAAAAAAATGGGGCGTTACACCTCATACATTGAAAAAGTCTAGAAATTAAATCCCTTGCTCCAGTGCCACACAGGTTTTGCCAGCTTGTTGCTGAAAGGCTGCAGCCTGGTGAAATCAGGAAGCCAGCTTGTGTCATCTGTAAGTTCCTGGTAGAAAAGCCAGTCGAAATCGTAGGCTTCAATAAGATCCTGCAGGTCGCTGTCTTCCTGAGAGCTTACCAGACGGTTTTCTATGGCACCTAACGCCTTTTTGCGGCGTTCAAGCCTGTCAGCGTCTTCTGCAAAAGGAACCGGCGTATACTGGTTCATAAGTGAAAGGCAGGCCTTTCCGTCCGCATTTTCCTTGAGCCATTCCAGCACGTCAGCTGTTTCCATAAATTTTCCCGGCATGAAAAGATGTCGGACTATAACGCCTTGAAGCATCTTTTCCTTAATTTCGCCTTTCCTCCATTTCTCGCCGTTGGAGTCCGTATAATCATTTTTTGCCGGAACTTCTGTTACATTCATGGGAAAATTTTCAAGCATCCAGCTGATTGCTTTTTCTGCCGTCCGTGGATAATCGCTGGCAGAAAAAAGAGACGCAGACAACTTGCTGTCCAAGGTCTTTAAATCCGGGAGCCATATTTTTACATAGGGTTTAAGCAGCTCCAGCATTTCCACGCTTTCATAAGCCGAGCTGTTCCAGCAGAACGGTATTGTGCAGCCTGCCTTTTGTGCCGCCGGAATGTATTCTGCCAGCCGGGGAATCCCATGGCTGCCGGTAACGATGTTTATATTTTCCGCCCCAAGCTCCTGAAGCCGCAGGCATATTTCCGTAAATTCATCGGAAGAAACAGCCCTTCCCATTCCGTCCTGTGAAATCTGATAGTTCTGGCAGAAAGCACATTTCAACGTGCAGCCGGTTATGAAAATAGTTCCGCTGCCGCCGTGAACAGTAATCAAAGGCTCTTCGCCAAAATGCAGGCAGGCTACGGCAACTCGGACTTCATCCGTTTCTCCGCAGACACCGCACTTTCCTTGAAGACGGTTTGCACCGCATTTTCGTGAACATTGATTGCAGGAAGAATATAAATCAGCTGTCATGGCTTTGACTAAAGGGCACCCCGGTCAACAAGCTTGCCCATAAGGGTCTGAAGCTGTTCCAAAGGCATTGTCTCAGCTTCATCGTCAATGGCGTCACTGAGCTCATGGAGATCGTCTTCAGAAAGAATCTCTTCACCTTCATCCGCTCCGTTCAGGAAAGAAAGGAAAGCGCAGAGCCTGTCGATGTTCTCTGAAGTCGGTTCATTTGCAAAATCTTCGGAACGGTCAATGTAAGAATCCCGCCAGTAAAAAACAATAGCCCTGGCAATGCCGCTGGAAACCACGCAGTTGCGCACAAAAAGATTCTGAATATAATCGCAAGCCTTGCCGGCGTCATACCGTCCGTTGTTTTCCGCACGATTATGCTTTATCGAACGCTCAACGTCCGACCTGAATTTTTCAATAGCTGTCATACCGCAAATATATAACATACAGGGCATTTTTGTCATGGTCTCAACAAATAAAAAACACATCGCATAATCTGAAAAAAATAGCGCGAAGGAGGACATCGGCATAGGAAAACCAGTAAAAAATACGATTTCCTTGCTTTTAGCAGGCTTTGCGAATATAATTAAATTTTGTAAACAATGGAGTTTTTATATGGAACAGACCGTACCAAAAATGCTGCGCAAAGTTGCCGCTGAATATTCTGAAGTGGCTGCGCAGATGGACAAAAATAAGAACGGAGAATTTGAACCGGTTACTTATCGGGAACTATACGACCTGTCATTAAATTTTGGAGCCGCCCTCCTGAGCCTTAACGTAAAGCGTGGCGAACCAGTCGGGCTCATTTCAGACAACCGAAAAGAATGGCTCCAGGCAGACATGGGTATCATGGCAATTGGAGCAGTAGACGTTCCTCGTGGCTGTGATGCTACAATCAGCGATTTAGAAGCAATCCTTTCAATAACAGAATGCAGATTTGTAATTGCAGAAAACTCATCTCAGGTAAAGAAAATTCTTTCCGTAAAAGAAAAGCTTCCTGCACTTACCACTCTGATTTCTTTCGATGCGCTTTCAGATGAAATTGCTGAAGAAAGCAGACGCAATGGCGTTGAAATCCACACTTTCGACGAACTTTTAAAAACCGGACGCAAATTCCGCATTGAAAACAAAAACGTAGTGGAAGACGAGCTTGAGAAAGGTTCCTGGGACGACCTTGCCTGCATCATCTTTACTTCCGGTACAACAGGAACTCCGAAAGGCGTTCAGATTACCCACGGAAACTTCCTTACACAGCTTGACGAGATTCCGGAACGAATCATGCTCAATCCCGGCGACACAGCCGTTCTGGTTCTGCCGGTATGGCACGTTTTCGAACGGGAAGTTGAGTACGTAATCCTTATTCAGGCTGCAACACTCTGCTATTCAAAGCCGATAGGCAGCATCCTTCTCGCCGACATTACGAAAGTAAATCCGGCAATTCTGCCTGCAGTTCCACGCGTATTCGAAGCTGTTTATGACGGCATTCAGCGCAAGATGAGGAAAACCGGCGGCATCATATACGCCATGTTCAATTTCTTCGTAAAGGTAGCGATAATTCATTCCAGAATGCACAGGAAGATGTTCAACCTGGACGTATGCTTCACACGCTACTACACCGCAGCCTGGTGGATCGCATTCCTTATTCCTTGGATTCTCCTCTGGCCGCTCAAACTCCTGGGAAACATCATTGCATTCAAAAAGATCCGTGCAATGCTTGGAACAAACTTCCGGGCAGGTGTTGCCGGAGGCGGTGCATATCCACGATACCTTGACGAATTCTTCTGGGCTATCGGCGTAAAAATCGTTGAAGGCTACGGACTTACAGAAACCGCGCCTATCATTTCCGTTCGCCCGATTGCAGCTCCGATATTCGGGAATGTAGGTTCTCCAATCCGCGGTGTAAAATGCCGCATCGTAGACACAGAAGACGGATTTGTCCTAAAGCGCGGACAGTTCGGTGCAATCCAGATAAAGGGCGGCACTGTCATGAAGGGCTATTACAAGCGCCCGGACCTTACTGAAAAAGTAATGACAGTTGACGGCTGGTTTGACACAGGTGACCTGGGACTTCTTTCGGTTCATGATGAAATCGTCATAAAAGGACGCAAGAAAGACACAATTGTACTTCTCGGCGGAGAAAACGTAGAACCTGTACCGATTGAATCAAAACTTGCAGAATCACGTTTCATAAAGACAGCCGTAGTTGTCGGCCAGGACCAGCGTTACCTTGGAGCTCTCATCCTTGCAGAAGAAGAAGAAATAAAGGCTTACGCTTCAGAAAACGGCATTCAGTATGAAAGCTACGAGGCGCTTCTGGCTTCGGAAGAAATCCAGAAACTGTATGACTCAGAAATAAACGGTCTTGTAAATCCTCGCACAGGATTCAAGATGTTTGAGCGAATAAACAAATTTGCATTGATTACAAAACCTTTTGAAGTTGGTGTCGAGCTTTCTGCAAAACAGGAGATTATGCGTTACCGTCTTGCAGAAATCTACAAGACAGAAATCAACTCAATTTTCAAAAGCGAATAAAGCAGACGGCAGCAATCAAAGCCGGCTGCGTCAAACCTTGATTTCCGGAGCTCCGGACTTTCGGTCTTTTTCCAGCTTATCAAGCGGGGTTAAAGGACTTAAAGTAAGGATGTCTCCGGATTTTATATTTTTACCGTACGGGTTCAAGACCAGAACCATTCCCCTCTCAGAACATGAATAGAAGCCCTGCCTGTTTCCCGGCAGATAAATCGGATCAGAAACAACGGCAACCTTGGTGCCTTCCGTATCCGCGGCCTTTTCTGCTGCAGCAGCCTTCTCACGCTTTGCAAGGATATAACTTATAACGGCGCGCTCTTTAGGAAGCCCCGCACTTTCAGAAAGTTTTAAAAGTTTTGCAGGGGCGCCTTCTGTAGAAAATGCAAAATTACACCACTTTGCGCTTCCGCCGTAACGGGCATGAAGTCCGCTCATCGCGCATTCCCCCTGATGCGGGCAAGGAGACAAAATCCTGAACTGATTTCTGATGAAGCGTTCACGCATAAGGCTTATGAAACGACCTGCGACAGGCATTCCCGGCTCTGCAATAAAAAGCGAGCAGTCCTCGTCGGCATATCTCAACAGATTCTGAATCTGCCTGTCGGCAATTTTTTCAGGAGCTTCCTTGTCCTTCTGGTAAAGCTCATTGAACATATTTGCCGTACAAATAAACTTTGCCTTCTTGCGGATTCCAGTTCCCATCTCGCCCTTTACGCGGATAATCTTCCAGAAAGGTTCTGCTTTTTCGTCCAGCGGACGGGCTTTTGCGGCAACAGAAAGATAGATTTCTTCACCGGCAGCCATTGTGCTCTGGGAAATGTCCATGCAGTAAACTACCAGCTTTTTTCCCCTCAGCTCAGGGCGAGCAAGCCATAGCGCAGTTACAGCAGTAAGAGGACCTGAGCCAATATCAAGGACTGCATCACCGTCTTCAAGATTGAATGCGTCTTTTTTTTGATTTGCAAAAACACGGGTAAGGCGAACAAGGTTCCACCATGTGAAATAACGCAGGTATGCAGAAAGCTGCTCCGTGGCGTTCATATAGCTTACATGACGGCTTTCCCGTTCATCTGTAAGCTGATGGGAAAGAGTCCGTATGTCCTTAGGCAGGGCGGCAAGCTGTCTGCTGTTCATGGGACGTACAGATTGAACGATTGAATCGTATGTTTCCAGAACCTTTACCGCATCGGCAGGCAGTTTCTTTTCGTCAAAACAATTGAACGATGAAATTATTTTTGCATCAACCGGAACATTTCTGGTTTCAAAACTGACCTGCTTTTTTTTATCCAGTCCCCGCCGCTTTTCGTCAAAATATTTGTCGCGGTCACGGTTGAATTCCCGGCGACGGTTCTTTGCCTCTGCCTTTGAGGATTTTTTTTCTGTAAATCGTGAATAGAATTTTTCTTCGCTCATTTTGCCAGCCCTTACAGGTTGTGTTTCTTTGCGTAAAAATATAATTCCGTAAGTTCTGCCCTCATGTCGTGCATCTGCTTTATAAGTCCGGCATTTTCGTTTACGGCGTCAACTTCAGCAATAATCTGGTCACGGGCACCTTCAATCGTAAATTTTCTGTCCACGATCAGATGCTTAAGGCGCATTACCACCTCAAGCTCCCGCTGAGAATAAACTCGTCGGCCCCCAATATCCTTCATCGGCGAAAATCCTGGAATTACTTCTTCCCAGTAACGCAATACATGAGCTTTTACACCTGTAAGTTCTTCAATTTCGCCAATGGAATACTGCATCTACCGTTCCCGATCTTCCCACTTTTTGCGGCTTGCCTTGAGTTCCAGCTGAACCGGAATCTTGTCAAAGCCCAAATCTTCGCGGATACGATTCTTAAGGTAAGTTATATATGTTTCAGGCACAACTTCCGGACGTGTGGCAAAAATAAGGAAGCGAACAGGATTTGTACCTTTCTGCGTCATATAGCGAATTTTAAAATGAGCAGTTTTGCTTGCCGGAGGCGGATACTTGAAAAGCCAGTCGTTGAGCGCAAGGTTCAGCGCTGCAGTCTCAACTTTGTGCGTAAGCTGAGAATAAATTTCAACGGCCTCACGAAGAAGCTCAATAACGCTGGTTCCTTTCAATGCGGAGGCAGCTACAATCGGAGCATATTCCATCTGACCGAACATTATGTTCATCCAGGTCTTTATGTTCTTTACAGCCTTCTTGCTCTGGTCTTCGTTCAAGTCCCATTTGTTCAGCACAAAAATAATTCCGCGGCCACGCTCATAGGCAAGGCTGCAGATTTTTTTGTCCTGCTCAGACAATCCTTCCTGAGAATCAATCATGAGGAAAACAATATCGCAGCGGTCCAGAGTCTTTATGGCACGGTTTACCGAATAGTATTCTACATTTTCGTGAACCTTTGCCTTTCGCCTGATCCCAGCAGTATCAAGAACCTGGAAATGCTTTCCTTCAAATTCAAAGTATCCTTCAACAGTATCCCTGGTCGTGCCCGCATAATCGCACACAATTGATGCTTCTGTGTGGGTAAGCCGGTTTGAAAGAGTAGACTTTCCGGTGTTCGGTTTGCCCATGATTGCCACGCGGATAGGCTCTTCCTCTGAAATCAGCTGCACCCTTGAAAAATCCAGCCGTTCCTCAAGCTTTTTGTACAATGCACTGATATTGTCGCCATGCTCTGCAGAAATGAAAAGAAGCTCCTCAAAACCGAACTGGGCAAAATTCCAAGCGACGTTTTCGTTTCTTCCGCCTTCAGTTTTGTTTACTACGGCAACAAGTTTTTTCCAGTGTTTTCTGAGCTGATGAATCATCTCCTCGTCTTCCGGAGTGATTTTTTCTGCCTCAAGAACAAGGAGCACAAGATCAGCTTTTTCTATCATCTGAATTGATTTTTCAACAACAAGCTCGTCAAGTTCGGCTTCAGTAGTTCCAATGTCGCGCTGGAGCTTGTATCCGCCGGTGTCCACAAGATGAACTGGCTTTCCGTTAAAAAGCGCGAATCCTTCCACAGGGTCGCGGGTAACACCAGGAGTCGGATCTACAATAGCAAGACGTCTCTGCATGAAGCGGTTGAACAGAGTTGATTTTCCTACGTTCGGACGGCCGGCAATTACCAGAAGCGGAGCACCTGCATACTGCTTTTTCGTCATTCCGTATTTGCGTTCTTCTGTTGATTCTTCGATATTCTGTTCTTCGGAAATTTCTTCACCAGAATCTGCATCAAAATCGTCCTGTTCAGAACCTTCCGCAATTTCAGAAATTTCCGCCTCAAGATTTTCTTCGTTCACTGGCGGAACATTTTTAGGTTTAGAAAAATCCGGCTTTGCCTTTTTCTTTTTTGCCATTGTTTTTTTCCTTAGCTAGTTTTTTTTGCCAAAAAGCCGGTTGTGATTATAACCGATTTAACCTCTTTGAGGAAATCGCCTTGAGTTCTTCAATGGTGAATTGTGACAGTAATTTTTTTGTTTTTGAAATGAGTTTCACGCCCATACTCAGATTGCGGATTCCCATGCCTCCAAGGACCAGGACGCTGTCTCGTCGGCTTGCCATTTCACCGCAGACAGAAACTGGAATCTTTGCCTTTTTTGCATTGGTAATCGTAAGGTCTATAAGGCGCAGAACCGCCAGATTAAATTCATCGTAAAGAGCAGCGACATTTGAATTCTCGCGGTCAACCGCAAGCGTGTACTGCGTAAGGTCGTTTGTACCCAGAGAAAAGAAATCGGAAACTTTTGCAAGGCAGTCGCTTGTAAGGGCTGCGGCGGCTGTTTCCACCATTATTCCGACAGGCACGTCTTTTACAAAAGGAACGTTCTCGCTCTCAAGCTCCTCGCGGACCTGAGCGGCAATCGCAAGACATTTTTCAACCTGCTCCGTAGAAGTAATGAGCGGAAGCATGATGCGGAGGTTTCCGTAGACGCTTGCCCGGTACAAAGCCCTGAGCTGAGTCCTAAGAATCTGCGGATATGCAAGGCTCAGGCGGACTGCACGCATTCCCATGAGCGGGTTCTTTTCAGTAAAGGCAGGAATGTCCGCCGAATTGATGAGCTTGTCACCGCCGGCATCCAGCGTACGGATGGTAACCGGCTTTCCCTTCATAATCTCAAGAACGTGCCTGTAGGCCTCAAACTGACCTTCCTCATTGAATGCCCTGGCAGAAACGTGGGCGCTTCCGTCAGTCATGCTCATGTAAAGAAATTCAGTTCGGAAAAGTCCTATTCCGTCTGCTCCGCTCTTTGCCGCAATGTCCGCCTCTTCCGTAGAACCGATGTTGGCAAACAGCTTGAATTCCTCACCATCCTTTGTTTTTGCAGGCTTATCAAGGTATTCGTTGAGCAGGTTATTCTCTTCCCGCTCAGCCTGAATTTTCATGCGGTACGTTGCCAGTGTTTCATCGTCCGGCTCGGCAAGAATTTCGCCGACTTCCGTATCAATGATAAGCCATTCGCCGTTATTTATCTTTTTCTGAATGCTGGCACGGTTAACGCCTACCAGCGTAGGAATCCCGTAGTTGCGGGCAAGGATTACGACATGGCTTGAAAGTCCGCCTTCCGTAAGAACAAGCCCGAGAAGGTTCTTTTTTGAAAGAACGATTATGTCCGTAGGTGTAAGAGTTGTGGCAAGAACCACGCTGTCTTCCGGAACCTGATTTATGTCAAAAGGGTGAATGCCCATCATCTCATTCAAAACCATTCCGAAGACATCCGTTATGTCCTGGGCACGTTCTGCAAGATATTCGTTTCCGGCGCTTCTCAATTTTGAAGCATATTCTTCTGATTTTAAGTAGATTGTATATTCAATGTTGAAAAGTTCTTTTTTGTAAAAATCTTTTACTTCTTTAAGAAAGACTGGATCTGCAAGCATGAGTATGTAGGTTTCAAGAATCTCACGCTGAATGTCATTTGGTTTAGTTTCCTTTGGTAGCAGCGCCAATTTTTTGCTGACATCCTGAGTAACGACATTTATTGCATCTTCAAAGCGTTTCCAGCCAGTCTCCGATTCCGACTCTTTTATACGCTTTTGAGAAACTGCTCTTTTTTCCGCATCCGGAATTATAAACGCCTGCCCGACTGCCGTACCGCCAGCCGCAGAAATACCAAGAAAAACTTCCATAATATTTTTCAATTATACCTAACAAATTCCTTGCGGTCAAATGGATGAATTTACACAAAAGATTGTACAAAACCGAAATCATGGAATATACTGAAACATGCGGTCTTTATATAGAGAATTCAATTTTTAAACGGGAGTAAAGATGAAAACAAACAGTTTAGCTTTCAAAATTATTATCCGTATAGCCTTACTTGTAGTACTTGTCTGCACCATTCAGACAGCCTTTTCGATTTACCTTTTGAACAAAGTACAGACAAATCAGGTTATCGGCACAATGACGAAATGCCGTGATAATGCGGGAAAACTTATTGAGATTACGATTGACGCCTACATCAGAGAAGTTGAGGCAATTGCCCAGCGCACGGATATCCGCGGAATGAACTGGGCAGTACAAAAACCTATCCTTCAGGCAGAAGCACGTCGAATAGGATTTGAATCCTTCGAGGTCGGAAACGCAAACGGAATGGCCCATTCAACACAGGGCGATGACGTATGGGTAGGCGACCGCGCCTACTACGGAATTGCGCTTGGAGGAAAAGCAAACATCTCTGATCTGGTTTATGACAGCCGCTACAAGAAGATGGTGGTAGTCGTAAGCTGCCCTCTCTACAACAAAAACGGAGGAGTAGCCGGCGTACTTTCCGGAGTAGCAGACGCTTCCTTTACAAATCAGATTACATCTTCCATCGATCTTGACTACGACGGCTTTATCTTCATCATAAACGATGCCGGAGACAAAATGGCCGGCGTTGACTACAAGAGCAGGAATTCCCTTGAAAACAACATCCATGACCCGGACTTCGCCCCGGACACAAAATTCGGACAGTTCCGTGAACTTCAGATAAAGATGATCCAGAACGAAAACGGCCTTGAAACTTTCAGCATGAACGGAAAATCATACTTCCTTTCATTCGTTTCAATAAACGGCGGAACATGGCACCTTGGAATCATTCAGGACAAATCCCAGGCCCTGGCAATCCTTAAGATAATTTTGATCCGCATGATAATCATCACAATAATTGCGATTGCAATGGGATGTTTCAGCGGAGTGCTCCTTTCCCGCAGCCTTACACCTCTCCGCCGCGTCAGCTCAAGTATCGGCCAGATTGCCTCTGGAAAAGCAGACCTTACGCAGCGTATTCAGGTAAAGGCAGACTACGAAATCGGAGAACTTGTAGAAGGATTCAATACCTTTACCCAAAAGCTCCAGACAATCATAACCGTCATGAAAGAGTCAAAGAATTCCCTGTTCGACGTAGGAATCCTGCTTAAGGAAAACACTGAAAATACACTTCAGTCAATCAATGAAATCCTCAAGAACATAAAGTCAACTCAGGACGGAACGGCACAGCAGTTTGCCAGCGTAGACCAGACAGCTACCGCCGTACATGAAATTTCCTCAAACATCGATTCCCTTGAGCGCATGGTAGAAAACCAGTCCCAGAGCGTAACTGTTGCAAGCGGCGCAGTTTCTGCAATGATCGAAAACATCGGCACGGTAAATAACTCTGTTGAAAAGATGGCAAGGTCTTTCGAAGTGCTGGAAAAGAAAGCAGAGAACGGCGTTCAGAAACAGGACGACATGAGCAAGAAAATCGAAATCATCGGCGAGCAGTCGGAGATGCTTGGAAATGCCAACAAGACGATTCAGGCTATTGCAAGCCAGACAAACCTTCTTGCCATGAATGCCGCAATCGAAGCTGCCCACGCCGGCGACGCAGGACAGGGTTTCTCCGTTGTTGCAGACGAAATCCGAAAACTTTCAGAAACTTCTACAGCACAATCAAAGGAAATCAGCGAGCAGCTCGGCAACATCCAGGAATCAATCAAGGACATCATTTCTTCTGCAAATGAATCCCGGCTTGCATTCAAGGACGTAAGTCAGGAAATCCATTCCACAGATTATCTGGTAAAAGAAATTTCAACCGCAATGGAAGAACAACACAAAGGCTCTGAAAAGATCAATGAATCTCTGGGCACAATGAATGACAGCACCCAGATAGTTCTTTCCGCAGTAAATGAAATGTCAGAAGGAAACGCCGCAATTCTCAAGGAAATCCAGAACCTGCAGAGCTCAACAATTGAGCTCAAGCGTAACATGGAGCAGATGCAGAACGGTGCAGAGACAATCCAGCAGACAGGAAATTCCCTTTCTGAAATCTCAGACAAAATGTCAAATTCAATTGACGAAATCGGCGGTCAGGTAGACCAGTTCCAGGTTTAACCTAGGAGAAAGCACATGATGAATTTTATGAAAAATTGCAGACCATATATTTTTGCCGCATCCCTTATCCAGCTCGCCCTCTTTGCAGGGTGTTCAAAAAGCTCCCAGGGTAGCGTCCCGAAAAATGAAAAGGAAATTCACATCCGCGTATGGGAAACCAAAAACGGCGTTGATGAATTCATAAAGCTGGCTGGAAAAGCATACACCGAAAAGAACCCAAACGTAGTCATCGACTATATAAACGTAGGCTTGAACGATATGATTCCGACTCTGGAGCACGACGGTCCTAACGGAATCGGAGCAGACATCATTGCTTCGGCTCACGATAATCTGGGAAAGCTGGTTTCAAAAAAACTGATCATGCCGACAGAAAATTCCCAGGAAGTTTCCAGAAAAGTTCTAGGCGCCTGCTCAAAGGCTCTTACCTACAAGGGTACAATGTACGGCTATCCGGCTTGTGCAGAAACATACGCCCTTTTCTACAACAAAAAACTTATCCCGGAAAGCAGCGTTCCAAAGACATGGGACGAGCTTATCGACTGGGTTCAGGACTTTAACAGCACTCACCCCCAGCAGCTGGGATTTGTAATGGACGTAACAAACGGCTATTATTCGATCCTCTTTACAACAGCAAACGGAAACCGTCTCTACGGCGAAACTGGTACGGACGCTTCAAATCCATGCATGAACACACCTTCTGCAGTAAGCGGAATGAAGCTGTTCCAGTCATTGCGCACAAAGCTGGATCTTGCCGGCATAGAGCTTGGCTCCGCAGCCTGTGACGGTATGTTCGCTTCTGGAAACGCCGCTATGCACATAACCGGACTCTGGAACATAAGCACCTTTGAGCGTGCCGGCATAGACTTTGGCGTTGCTCCGCTTCCGTCGCTCCCTGGAGAATCAAAGCCAGCTTCTTCTTTCAGCGGCACACGAGGAATGTTCGTAACTACATATTCAACCCATCCGAAAGAAGCCGCAGAATTTGCAGAATTCCTTATCAGTCCGGAAATGCAGAAACTCCGCTTTGAGCTTACAGGCGCACTTCCGTCAATCAACATAAGCGTAAATAACAAGTACATGGGCGGCTTCCTTAAGCAGCTTGATTCCGCATTCCCGATGCCTTCAATCCCGGCAATGAGCAAGTTCTGGAGTGAAATGAGCTCAGTCCTCTGGAACATCTGGAACGGCGCAGACGTCCAGACCGAATTGAATTCTCTGAACGCAAAAATCAGAGGATAACGCCTGCCGGAATAACCCGAAGCCGTACCACGAAGAGGAATAAAGTTCTCTTGTTACTATAGATAAGAACGTGATATAATATTCACGTTTGGAGGAATCTATGAAAAGACCTTTTCTTATGGCTTCGGCAGTATTGGCAGCACTCTCATTTTCAGGCTGCAGCAAAAACAACGCAAAAACCGGCAAACCGGTAAAAATCGGTATTGCAAAAATCGTTCAGCATGAAGCTCTCGATGACGTAGAACGCGGCATAATGGATGCAATCAAAGATGCAGGCATCAACGCAAAATATGACCTTCAGAATGCAAACGGCGACGTAAATACAGCAAACCAAATAGCAGTTCAGTTCCGCGACGAAAAAGTGGACGTTGCAGTAGGAATCGCAACACCGGTAGCAATTGCACTTGCAAACACACTCAAGAATGCACCGGTTGTTTTCGGAACAGTAACAGATCCGCTTAAAGCAGGACTTGTAACGACTCTGCAACACGGTGAAAACAACGTGACCGGTATGAGCGACGAGCTTCCTTCAATTGAGCACATAAAAATTTTCGCCAAAATAGCAGGAATCAAAACTCTGGGCTACATCTACACTTCAAACGAAGACAACTCGCTCTCAAGCCTTGAGCTCATCAAAAAAGGCTGCAAGGAAGCAGGTCTGAACCTTGTCACACAGTCAATCACAACTTCATCAGAAGTAAAGCAGGCTGCAGAAGTCATCGTAGACCGGGTGGACGGAATCTACCTCACTACAGACAATACAGTATTCAGCGCACTTCCAAGTCTTGTAAGCGTATTCAAGAAAGCAAAGAAACCTATTTTCAGCGGCGACGTAACCGGTGCAAAAAACGGCGGCTGCTTTATGGCTTCCGGCTTCAACTATTACAAGGCTGGACGAGCTACCGGCGAAATTGTAATCCAGATTTTGAGCGGTTCAAAACCTTCGGAAATTCCGGTACGCTTCATGACAAAACCAGAAGACAGCGACCTTCTCTTTGACCTGGATGCAGCCGCTCTCTGCGGAATAACTATTCCGGCAGAATACCTTGATAAGGCAACATTCATCATCCAGAACGGAACATTACAGGCAAAATAATTCAGGTTTAAACAATGCTAGATTTCATACAGTCGAACTTAAATTTGATTCTCCTTGAGACAATTCTCATCGAGGGCTTGATTTACGGCATCATGGTGCAGGGCGTGTTCATATCATTCAGAACTCTGAACTTCTGCGACATGACCGTAGACGGCGCGTTCCCGATGGGCGGGTGCATTCTTGCCGTATGCCTTATGAACAGGGTACCGGCAGGAGTTGCCCTCCTGATAGCCTTTCTTGGCGGCTGTACAGCTGGTCTTTGTACAACCCTCATGTATACAAAGCTCCGCATCCCGGATCTACTTGCCGGAATCCTTACAATGACAATGCTCTATTCTGTGAACCTGCGCATAATGTCAAACCGGGCAAACATTTCCTTCCTGCGCATTCAGACTGTATTTTCAAAGCTTACATCTTTCTTCGAAGCGCACTTCCCTTCAATTCCGGCAGAAACAGGAATCCTGCTTTTCCTTGTGGTTTTTGTAGTGATTCTTAAGGCTCTGCTGGATCTGTTCTTCCACACTGACATGGGACTTACAATGGGTGCCCTTGGTGCAAATGAGCAGATGGTCGTAAGCCTTGGCGTAAACCCTCAGATTCTGCGGGGAATCGGCGTGTGCTTTGGCGACGGACTTGCTTCCACTGCCGGAGCCTTTGCCGCAATGTACAACGGCTTTGCCGACGTAGGAAGCGGAACCGGCGTAATCGTAAGCGGTCTGGCTTCTCTCATGCTGGGCGAATTCATCATACGCTCGAACAAAATCGGCTGGCAGACACTCCGCGTTCTGCTGGGCTCAATAATTTACCGGGCGCTTATGCTTTTTGCACGCCGCTACGGTCATTATCTTCACCTTACGCCGAACGACCTCAAGCTCATCACCGGCATTTTGATTATCATCTGCCTTATGGTCTCTTCAATGCAGGGAAAATTTGATATGAAAAAACACTTTGTGCGGGGGACTGCAAAATGATTTCCATACAGAATTTGAACGTAATTTTTAACCGCGGCACACCCGACGAAAACCATGCGCTGAAAGACATAAACCTTACTATAAACAAAGGCGATTTCATTACTGTCATCGGTTCAAACGGAGCCGGCAAGTCAACCCTTTACAACGCCATTGCAGGAACCATTCCAGTTTCCAGCGGCCGCATATTCCTTGATGAGGAAAACCGGGAAATTACTTTTGACAAGGAATATCAGAGGGCAAAATACATAGGACGCATATTCCAGAACCCGCTTTTGGGAACTGCCGGAAAAATGAGTCTTGAAGACAACATGATGATCTGCTCCAAGAAGGGCTGGAAAAGCCTGAGCATAAACCTTAACAAAAAGAAACGGGAATACTTCCGCGAACAGCTGAAAGTCCTTGATATGGGACTTGAAAAGCGCCTTCAGGACAACGTAAACCAGTTCAGCGGCGGACAGCGTCAGGCACTTACCCTGCTCATGTCTGTAATGAGCAAGCCTTCCCTGCTCCTGCTGGATGAGCACACTGCCGCCCTTGACCCGACAAATGCCGCCATCATAATGGAACTCACCCGCAAATTTGCCAAAGAGTACAACCTTACCGTAATGATGATTACCCATAACATGCAGCACGCCCTTGAATACGGAAACCGCCTGCTCATGATGGATTCCGGAAAAATCCTTTTTGACATTTCCGGCGAAGAAAAACAGAAACTGACCATGGACGACCTGGTAGAAAAATTCAGGAGCATCAAGAACAAATTCCTTGAGAACGACCAGATGCGGCTTCAGTAAAAACTCCCCGTAATTAGAAACCCTTTTCCCTTGATTTAAAGAAAATCCGTGCTATACTTTGACTACATTATTTTAAAAGGAGTGGGGATATAATGAAAAAAATATTAACCACATTTTTGTTGGCAGCTTTCGCTGTTTCTTCTATTTTTTCAGCCGGAAAAGTTAAACGTCTGGACGACAGCAAGGTTGTAGATCTTAATGGCTATTGGAACGAAAACGACGTAAAAATCGTTTGCGAGACATTGATCGAAGACTGCATTTCATCACCAAGAATTGCAAAATTTGAAAAGACTAACGGACGTGCACCAGTTGTAATCCTTGGCACAATCAAGAATGAAAGTGCGGAGCGCATCGATACAACAATCATATCAAAGAAAATGCAGACAGCCATCCTCAGAACAGGCGTTCTTGAATTCGTAGCTGACGCATCAGAAAGAGGCGAACTTCGTGACGAAGTAAAAAGCCAGGCTGACCATGCGAGCGAAGATACTGCAAAAGCTATCGACGAGGAAGAAGGCGCAGACTTCATGCTTCAGGGCAGCGTAAAGACAATCGTGCAGAAAGAAGGAAAAAAATCTATACGCACATATTATGTAACAGTAAACCTTACAGACTTGCAGACACACAGAATCATCTGGGAAGGCGACAACAGCGACGCACCTGTAAGAAAGTACTTCAAGCAGAGTGCCGTAAAACTTTAGCGAGAGGTCACCATGCAGAAAAAACATTTTATTGCAATCGTAACTGCTGTAGCCGCAGCTTTTACATTGAATGCAAAAGCCACACCAGCAAAAGGTGGTAAAGCTCCTGCATGGATAAACACACCTGCAAAGGTCTATCCCGCAGAGAAGTACATGTATTCCGTTGGAAATGCAGGCGACCGTGGTTCCGCAGAACTAAAAGCCGTTCAGGGATTGGCGGCTATGTTCAGCCAGAATATTGATTCAGACACCACTGCCGAAAAGCGCCTGCTCCAGGGAATGGCAGACGGAACCGTAGCTACGGCTTCTATCGCAAGCTTCGACATGAAAGTGACCCGGACAGTTTCGCAGTCAGATTTAATAGGCATCGAAATTCCGGAATACTATCAGGACGAAAAACATTCAGTCTGGTACGCTATTGCCGTAATCGACAAAGGCAAGGTTTCTGCCCTCTACGAAGACATGATCAAAAAAAACAATGAATCCGTTCAGAAGCTTCTTTCAAAGGTAACTGACGCTTCTCTGGATTCTTATGCTTTCTGCGATTATGCCGCCGATATCGCCCGCCTTAATGAAGGCTACATGGCCCGCCTTACTGTAATCAATTCAGATGCAGCAGCAAGGCTTCAGAGCTCATGCAAATCTTCAAAGGACATTAAAATCACGCTTATGGAAATTGCCGGCAAAATACCCGTTCGCGTTTCAATTGAAAACGACGAAGACGGAAATATTGCGGCCGCTTTTTCAGATGTAATCACAAGCCACGGTTTCAAGACTACAAAAGATTCTTTAAGCCGCTACAGTTTTACCGGATCAGTAAAGTTTTCGGAATCGAAAACTTCCGACGGCACAAACGTTCACTGCCGCTACGAAATTACGACTTATCTTAAGGATAATGCCAAAGGCACTGAACTTTTCCCGTTCACCCTTACAGGCCGGGATGCCCATGTTGATTTTGCAGGTGCAAAAATACGGGCAAAAAAATCAATCGAAAAGAAAATTAAAAGCGATTTCAACGCAAAATTTTCAGGATATTTAAAACAGCTTTCTGCCGACTAAGGCAGGACTGATCAAAGGAGTTTTTCTATGAAATGTACAAAAATCATTGCAATGACCATGATGGTCACAGCATTGGCAGCATTTACTGCTTCTGCAAAAAGCAAAGCAAAAACAGTAAAACAGACAACAAAGATGGTTCTGGACTTCCCAGGAATTGAAGAAGGTGCCGGATATCCAAAATGGGTTTCTGCAGCTTTGAAACAGGACGTAAAACAGATTTCCAAGGCATTGAACCTTAAGGACCGTCAGGTATTCTTCTTTACAAACAAAGGAACTGACCTTGATTTCCTCCAGCACTGGACAGACACTGTAGACATGCAGGCTGAAATCGCAACATCTATGAGCCGCGTTGTAGAAAGAAACGTTGACGCCCTCTATTCCGGCGGTTCTGCAGAAGTAAAGAAAGAACTTGTAGACAAAATGAACATCAGCTCTAAAGTTCGTCTTTCAGGCATGGTAAAGGAAGCTACATTCTGGGTTAAATATGCCGCACCAAAGAATCCTAAGCAGAAAATTAAGAAGGACATGTCTAACGCAGACGTTTACTATCAGTACTATGTTGTTTACTCAATGGACAAAAAAGCATGGGATTCACAGGTACAGGCTTCCCTCGGCGATCCTTCATTGAACGCAGAAGTAAGCGAATACATGCTCAAGAACGCTTCCGGTCTTGGTATTGCAGAATCTGATGCAAGCTCAAAGAACCTTGCAAAAGCTATCTACAAAGATGCCAACAATCCCCTTGGCGGATACGGAACTGACAGCCTTGAAGAATCAACAGCAGACGCTGATTATTCATGGCTTACAGAAGAGTAATCTAGAAATTAATTTCGGGAGTTCAGTATGAGAAAGTTTTTATCATCAGCAGGACTGTGTATTGTTTTATTCGTATTCGTATCATGCGCTACAACAAAAGGTATTCAGACAGGAGCTGCAAAATACGGAACGATAAAGTACAACCAGAAAAAATTCGATGCGGCATTTGAAAAGAAAAACTATTCAACCTGCATCGCTATGCTGCATGATAAAAACAAAGACGGCAAAGACATCCGCGACAATCTTGATGAAGCGATGCTCTGCTACATGCTGAACGACTATGAATCTTCCAGCGAAATTTTTGAGCTGACAGATTCACTCATGCAGGAAGCGTTTACAAAAAGTATATCAAAAACAATGGGCGCTACGCTCTTTAACGACAACATTGCCGAATATCCTGGAAATGTATACGAATATCTTTTTGTAAACTCCTTCAACGCATTGAACTACATTCACATGGGCGACCTTGAGAATGCCCTTGTTGAACTGAACAAAGCCGCCGTCAAAGAAAATGAATATCTTTCCAAATACGGTGACTTTGCCCTTGCAGACGCAGTTTCTTCCGATGAAAAATCCGAAATGGAAAAATCCGCCGGAAAACTGGGTCTGAATCTTTCTGAATACAAAGCTGATTCCCCTAAAAAGCCGACTATGGCAGATTTGTACAGAGATTCAGCATTTTTACGATACCTTTCATTGGTTCTGTACAGTGCCGCCGGAAACCGTTCCAGCGTGGAAGTTGACGCAAAAGTGCTTGCAACCCTCGGAAGCAACATCAACGTATCAGAAGACGTAAACATTCCTGCCGGAAAAGGCCGCCTTGACGTACTGGCCCTTAGCGGATTAATCGGCCGCCGCCACGAAGCAAAATTTGAAACCCCTCAGGTTCTTCCGTTCTACGTTCCGATTGACGGTGCAAAACCCATTCTTTTCAAGCTTAAATTTGTATGGCCTGAATACAGCGGACAGGATCCTCAGATTACAGACATAGAGATTGAACTGAAAGACGTAGGTAAGAAAAGTGCCGTCGTAATCGAAGACTTTGACGAAGCCCTTGCAAAAGACGTAAGGCTTAAGGCAAACAGAGCATTCAACCGCAGTATGATTCGCAGCATCTCTAAGAAAACAGCAGGCCTTGCAAGTGCCCAGGCAACGCTCATTTCCGCCCGCAAGATAGCAGACGAGGCAAAAGGAAGCATTGCCGGTGTTGCCGCAGAAGCTACTTATGTCGCGGCATGGCACACAGCTGAATACGCCGTAGACCAGCTGGACAAAACAGAATTCGCTGATTTGCGTCAGGGATTCTATCTGCCACGTTCTGTAAGTGCCGCCGGATTCACAGTTGATCCGGGTACATATTCCGGCAAAGTAACTTTCTACAAAGATAAGACAAAAGTCGGCGAACAGAGCTTTTCAAACGTAACAGTTTCGGCAAACCGCCCTACACTTGTTGTAACCTCATGCTTTAAATAACGGATGTACGTCAACATCCGCTGAATTGTATCAATCTGCACAAAAGTGTATAATCTTCTCTCACGGACAATTCCTATTGGAGGCGTAACATGATTGCGCAGATTTTTGCTGTAACGATTTTTCTGATTATGTTCGGACTTATCATTACAGAACGCTTTCCAAAGCAGTACACGACTCTTGTCTGCGGTGCACTTACTTTGGTTCTCGTATTCGGGCTCGGAATGCAGCTGGACATTCACTTCTTTGGAAAAGACTATTCTTCACTAGTCTCAATAAAAGAAACCCTGAACATTCACAACATTTTTACTCCAGGATTTTGGTATACTGCAGCCGGTGAATCTGAATCAAAAGGCATCGACTGGGCAACAATTATATTCCTTATGGGTATGATGGTAATGGTTGAGGGTATGGCTCGTGTCGGATTCTTCCGCTGGTTGTGCCTGCGCCTTGCAAAGGCAGTAAAATATCAGGTCATCCCTATTTTCATCGTATTCATGTTGATGAGCTCAATACTTTCAATGTTCATCGACTCGATTACTGTAATCCTCTTCCTTTCTGCCGTTACAATTGAACTTTCACAGCTTTTAAAGTTCAATCCTGTTCCAATGATTCTTGCAGAAATTTTCTGTGCAAATCTTGGCGGTTCGGCAACAATGTGCGGTGACCCGCCGAACATCATCATCGGCTCAAAGCTTCATTACACATTCGTGGACTTCCTTACAAACACTGGTGCCATCGCGGGAATCGGTCTTGTAGTAATGCTGTTGTACTTTTATTTTGTCTGCAGAAAGCAGCTGGCTTCAAATGAAGAAGTTAATACTTCACGTCTCCCGGTACCGGAATCTGCAATCACAGATTCAAAGGGATTCGCCGTTTCCAGCTTAATTTTCGGGCTTGCCGTAATTCTTTTGATCACACATGCACAGACTCATCTCAGCGTTGCAACAATCGGTCTTGGAATTGCAGTCATCACCCTGGCAACTTCTGCAAAATACACAAAACTGCTCCTCAAAAAAGTAGACTGGCAGACAATTCTGTTCTTCATAGGGCTTTTCGTAGTAGTCGGCGGTCTTGAGCAGACTCATATTCTGGAGCTCATCGCTTCATTCATCGAAAAGATTTCTGCAGGAAATATCTATGTAATGATTGCAATCATCATCTGGGTTTCAGCCCTTGCCTCTGCATTCATCGACAATATTCCGTTCGCGGCAACTATGGTTCCTGTAATTCAGAATCTTTCCGCTGTTTCCGGCGCTCATCTCCTTCCTGTTATGGCATGGGCACTTTCAGTGGGAACAGACATCGGTGGTTCAGGAACTCCGATCGGTGCTTCTGCAAACGTAGTAGGAACTTCTGTGGCTCAGAAAGCAGGTTACCCTGTTGGTTGGGCTGAATACTGCAAAATATGTGCTCCTGCAACAGTAATTGTATTATTAATTAGCACAATT
>JAFPCT010000169.1 GCA_017390125.1 Treponema sp. | reverse complement strand
ATATCCTTTATCATGTTGTCCCATGAATCAACTGCATCAATCAGTCCGTTTTCCAATGCCTGTTTTGCAGTGTAGATGCGGCCGTCCGCAAGTTTCTTTACGTCATTCAGAATAAGGTTCCTGCTCATTGCAACTATTCCGGTGAACTGCTCGTATGCTTCGTCTGCGATTGACTGCATTATTGCAATCTGTTCGTCTGTAAGCGGCTCGTTGTAGTTGAGCATGTTCTTGTTGCTTCCGGCATGAATTGTCGTGGATTTTATTCCGATTTTTGAAAACAATTCGGTCATGTCAAATGAAGTGCCCGAAAGCACGCCTATTGATCCGGTGAAAGTGTTGCGGTTTGCATAAATCTTGCTTGCGGCGCATGAAATGTAGTATCCGCCGGAAGCCGCAAGCTTGCTCTGGTAGGCGTATATTTTTTTGCCTGATGTCTTGTAGTCCTGGAGTGCAAGATATGTTTCGTCTGCCTCATAAACAGTTCCTCCCGGAGAGTTTATGAGGAGGGCGATGGCTTTGTTGTTTTCATCTTCCTTTAAAGTCCTGATTGTAGAGATAAGCCATTCCTGGTTATAGGTGCGGTTTGCTTCCTGTATTACGCCCTTTATTTCAAGCCTGGCGATGTATCCGTCCTTGTCATTCTTGAAAATGCGCTTGATTTCCGGCTTCTGCTTAGGCTGTATTTTTATTACCGTAACTTTTTCAAATATGTTCAGTGCGGTGAGAACTGCCGTGACTGCGAGTAAGACGATAAGGGCTGTTAAGCCTGATTTGCTGCTGTTTTTCATTATTATCCCTCCAAATCTTCTTTAGTAATCAATCCGGATGTAACGGCTTCTTTCAGCAGGCTGTGGAATGCGTTTATCATGGACATTTCCCTGTAAGGAATGAGCCACAGAAGACCAATTCCGCAGGTGAGGGCCGAAAGAATAATCCAGCCCAAAAAGCTCAGGTCCATTATGAACAGGTCTGCCTTGTGTCCCAGGGTTATCGCAATGCTTACCCGTAGTGCTTTTGTAACGGAAAGGTTTTCGAATTCTGTTACAAGATATTTTGTCTGGGAATAAGCGTAATGTTTTACGATTCCCGGAATTATGAGCAGAAGACTCCAGAGAAATGTCCAGAGCATTTCCCAGAGACCTGCAAGTATACCTCTTGCCCAGATTGAAAATCCGTCGATAAAGTCCTTGAAGTAAACCGGCTCCGGACTCTTCGACATTTTTATGTATACGTGAACCTGGGCATATACAAGCACAAGCTCTATGAGAATGGTCAGGAATGAACGGATTTCAGAATAAAACGATGCGTCGGAATTCAGTCCGCCAGGAGACATCTGCATCATTGATATGTATTCTGTGTAGAAGTCCCTGAAATCTGGAAATTCAAGTAAACCGATTATTGAGGCACAGATGATGCTCATGATTACCGGTATTGTCCATCTCTTTTTTAACATGCTTCTTGCATATTTTTTATATTTCTTTCTATCGAACATATCTAAAATCTAACCTCTTGTGATTCTGCTGTCAAGTTTACTGCTTCAGCTCCGAAAGCATCTGGGTGTAGTATTTTGGCTCTATGCAGCTTTCTGGAATTCCACATTTTGCCAGCAGTTTTTTAAGCTCCTGCCTGATTTTTTCAGTGCGTTCCGGTTCGTCCGTTTCTGAAAGGATTTCTATTTCGAGAAAATCTCCAAGTGGTCCAACGGTACACAGCTCAAGAGTTGCATTTCCGAATTCAGTCTGAACGGAATAGTCTTCAACGTGCTTGTCCTTCTTGTGGGCAAGTTCGAATCCGGCATCGGTAAAAAGCGCTGTCAGCACAGATTCGTCCTGAATTACAGTTTCCTTCTCAATGTTCACTTCGACGGCGTTTTCTGAACGCTCTTTTTTCTTGTATGTGACGTAAACGGTTTTCCGTTCGCCTTCCGGAGTCTGCATGAATTCCCTTCTGATTCTCGCTGTTATGTAAGGCTTTTTGCCGGGTTCCTGTTTTACCGGAATATGGTAGTAAAGGTCATGTCTGTCCACAGTCTGAACGTATTCTGCAAAACTGCATAAGGTATGCCTGAGCTGCTCTTTGTCGTAAACATGGGCTTTAATTTCTATTTCTATCATTCTTCTATTATACATGGATTTGAAAAAATGTTATACTGTTTTCATGGAATTAATCTGCGCGCCGATGGCAACTTTGAGCCATCCTGCTTTTAGAATCCTTATGGAAAAATTCGGCGGTTGTGACGAATATTACACCGAGATGATAAATGCTCCTGCTTTGATTCACGGGGGCCAGTTTGAAAAATTTTATATTGATCCTGCGCCTGTACCTGAAAAACTTGTCTGGCAGCTTACAGGAAAAACTGCCGCCCCGATGATACAGGCTGCCTCGATGCTCTGTTCTCTGGGTGGAATAGGCGTTGACCTGAACATGGGCTGCTCTGCGCCGGAAATTTTCAACAGCGGGGCAGGCTGCGCATGGATGGTGAAGCCTGCGGAAGAAACGGAAGAGCTTGTTTCCGGCGTAAAGAACGTGCTTGCTGAATTTGAGCGTCAGTCCGGAAAGCATATGAGGTTCAGCGTTAAGTGCCGCCTTGGAGATGAAAATTTTACGGACGAAAGTTTCTTTGCTTTTGCGGAGATGCTGGTTAGAAACGGGGTGGAGCGCATAACCCTTCATCCCCGGACCAGAAAGGAAAAGTACCGTGATCGTCCCCGCTGGTCTTATGCAGAAAAACTTGCCGTTATGTGTCCGGATATTTCAGTCGTGGTAAACGGAGACATAAAGGACCGCCTTTCCTACGGAAGCGTTGTCTCTGTCTGTCCTCACTGTGACGGCGTTATGATAGGAAGAATGGCCGTTCAGAAGCCGTGGATTTTTGCAGAGTTGAGAAAATCTCCTGACGCAGAGAAAACTCCGGTTGACCTGCTTGCCACCGGGCTTGAATTCATTGACTATGTGGAGCAGTATCAGCCGCCGGAATTTTACCGCACGCGGCTGCAGCGTTTCTTTGCATATTACTGTGATAATTTTTCATTCGCGCATTACGGAAAAACCCAGATGCTGAATGCTGCTGATATTGATGACAGCCGTACCCGCCTGAGGGAATATTTTGACAAGGTTCCCTCTGACCGGTTCAGGATTTTATACTAAATTCTTGACCATTGATAAAGCGGTGTGTTATTCTGTAATGACTGACTTTGTCAGTAATTTTAAAAATAAAAAGGAAAAAACGTCATGTCTTTTATTTCTTTTCTTGATGGAACGGTTGCTGGAGCTGCGCAGAGTGCGTCTTCTACAACACAGTTTGTGAGCACTATCGTTCCTTTCGTACTTATCATTGGTATTTTCTATTTCTTTCTTATTCGTCCGCAGAACAAGAAGCAGAAGGAAACTGAAAAAATGATCGCTGCCCTTAAAAAAGGCGACAAGGTTGTCACAATCGGTGGCATTCACGGAGTTGTTTCTTCTACTAAGGAAAAAACTGTAATCGTAAAAGTTGACGACAACTGCAAGATTGAATTCAGCCGTTCTGCTATTGCAGGCGTAGAAAATCCTGAATCAAAAAAAGATGAAACTAAATCAGAGGAAGCAAATTCTTCTGAAGCAAAATAAAATAATGGGGAAACAAAAATGAAGAAAACAACACGATTGGTAATTCTTCTTGCTGTTCTTGCAATGTGTTTTGCTTTCCTGTGGCCTTCAATCACATGGTACTGGAGAACTCCTAAGGAAGTTCAGGCTTTGGCATTAGGCTCACTGGAAAACATTAAAGACTATGCAACTGCAAGAGCCGGCGAAGATGTAAAGGCTGTAAAGGAAAGCGCTAAAGCTGACGCAGCTGCAAAAATCGATGCAAAATATGAGTGGCTTGAAAAGAAAGCTGCAAAAAAATACAGGAAAATGGGCGAGAAAGTTCCTTCTCCTATGACAATTGCAGGAATCTTGAATGCATATTCAAATGAAGCAGAAATCCTTGAAGATTTCACAGCAATTTACCGCGATGAAATCCTTAAGGCAAAAAAGAGCTATCAGAATTCTGTAAAGCTTGGTCTTGACCTTTCAGGCGGTATGAACATCATCGTAAAGGCTGACCTTGACGCAGCCGCTGCTTCTCAGACAGAATCAAGTGTAATTGCTGATATCGACCAGTTCAAGAAAGATGCCATGGCAAATGCCATTGAAAACCTTTCTGCTCGCATTGACCGCTTTGGTCTTACAGAACCGGTTATCCGCCAGCAGGGTGAAGACCGCATTTACATTGAAATGCCGGGTGCTGCAGAAGCAGATTCAATCAATACAATCATCATGGGTAAGGGTATCCTTAACTTCCGTCTCGTAGACAACGATGCTACAGAAAAGTTTGCCGCATACTATGCTCAGCATGCCGCTGAAATTTTCAACGCAAAGGGTGAGCTTATCGATCCTTCTGTTATTCCTGCAGACTGTGAGGTTATGGGTCAGTATACAAAAGATGACTACGGTCTTGATGAAAGAATCGGTTATCTCGTAGTAAAGAAAGAAATCGCCCTTGACGGTCAGCACATCAAATCTGCTTCTGTAGGTGCAGACAACCTTACTAACAGACCTGAGGTAGACTTTGTCCTTGATCCTGAGGGAGCTGAAATTTTTGCCAAGTTTACAGGCGCTCACACAGGTGAATTCCTTGCAATCGTAAGCGACAATAAAGTTAAATCTTATGCACGCATCAACGACGCTATCACAGGCGGACGCGTTGCCATTACAGGTTTTGGTCTTGAAGAAGCCCAGAACCTTCAGAAAGTTCTTCAAACTGCATGGCTCAACGTTCCTCTTTCTGTAGAAAGCCAGCAGGTAATCGGTGCTTCTTTGGGTGAGCAGGCTATCCAGCAGGGAATCAAAGCTGTTGCCGTTGGTCTTCTTGCAATCATGATATTCATGCTCATCTGGTACAAGGGTGCCGGGTTCAACGCAATTGTAGCTCAGGTTTTGAACCTCTACATCATGTTCAGTATTCTTTCTGCTTTCAATCTTACTCTTTCACTTCCTTCTATCGCCGGTATGATTCTTACAATCGGTATGGCAGTAGATGCGAACGTAGTTATCTTTGAGCGAATCAAGGAAGAGGTTGTTCTTGGAAAGAGCAGGGCCGCTGCCATTGCAACTGGTTTCGACAATGCGTTCTGGGCAATCATGGACTCGAACATCACTACATTCATTGCGGCAATCTTCCTTTCTCAGCTTGGAACAGGTTCCATCCAGGGATTTGCAGTGAGCCTTGCAATCGGTGTAATCTCATCTGTATTTACAGCACTCTTTGTTTCTCGCCTTATGTTCGACTTTGACACTGATGTCCTCAAGGCATCAAAAGTAAGCATTGGCTGGAGGGTAAAATAATGGAAAAGAAATTCCATCAGTTCAGTAAAGCATTTTTGCCGTGCGGAATCGTCAGCCTTGCAATCATCGCATTTGGTATTGTAGGAATGGTTACCCGCGGAATTAATTTCGGACTTGACTTCAAGCCTGGTCTTATCGAAGAAATTCGTATTGCTCCTGCTGCGGCAGAACTTACATATAACGGAACTGCAAAAGTAACTGTTGATTCATACAAAGGCGGTTTGGACTTCGTAATCAGCGGTACAGGTGCAGAAAACGAGACAAAATCATATTCTTATGCTGAATATGCGACAGTTAAGGATTTGGTTAATGCAATCAATGTAAGCGGTGTTAAAGCTGTATTGAGAAATGAAGGTAGCGAACCTTCTGAAAACATCTTCCTTAACTCTGCTGTAACAACAGTTCTTTCAAAGAATCCGTTGTACCTGTATGCAGGAAATGAAGACGTAAGCATTGACAATGTTCGCGAAACACTTTCTTCTTTGTCAGGAATTGCTGTAAAAGCTCTTGGTGACGGTGGTTTCCAGATCCGCATGCCTGCAACAGAAGAAGAGACAAACCAGAACCTTCAGAACTCTGTGCTTGATACACTGGCTTCTGTTTACGGTGCTGAAAACATCGCAATCATCAAAACTGATTTCATCGGATCAAGCTTCTCTAAGACTCTTGCTCAGAAGTCAATCATCCTTCTTGTTGTAACTGTTCTTTTGATCTGGATTTATGCGGCATTCCGATTCCACTGGGATTTCGCTCTTGGTGCAATCATTGCCCTTGTTCATGACGCTTTGATCATGTTTACATTCATCGTTTGGTCTCGCATGGAATTCTCTACAACTGTTCTTGCCGCAGTTCTTACAATCGTAGGTTACTCAATCAACGATACAGTCGTAATCCTTGACCGCGTTCGTTCAAATCTGCGCATCAAGAAAGTTGACAACTTCAACCAGCTTCTTGACCGCTCTCTTTCTGACACGCTGGGACGTTCTATCATCACAACTGTAACAACATTGTTTGCAGTAATTTCGCTTTTCGTCTTCACTACTGGCTCAATCAAGGACTTTGCCCTTGCATTGATGGTAGGTCTTGTAAGCGGATGTTATTCTTCACTCTTCATTTCAAGCGGATTCATTTCGTTGTTCCGTCGCAACTGGAAACCGGAATACGGAATCCACCATTCATTGAAGAATGATGTTGGTGTCCTTCAGATGGACGCAGGCGTTACAGTTTAATCAGACTGGAACATTT
>JAFPCT010000168.1 GCA_017390125.1 Treponema sp. | reverse complement strand
GATTCAATATCTTCTTCGCCCATATCTTCTTTTAAAAGTTGGTCACCGCCTGCAAATTCATCAACAAGGCGTTTTGCATCAACAACACTTACAACATTATCAAGACGACCATTGGAAATCTGTTCAATAGCGCTGTTTTGTGATAAAATTAAGTTATGATAGAAATTAATAGTAAACAACGAAAAATTCTTGAAAAACAAGCAAATCAGATTGAGCCGGTAGTAATCGTAGGCGGAAACGGCGTTACAGACGGAGTTACAGAAAAAGTCCTCATGTCACTTGAATGCCATGAATTGATTAAAGTTAAATTCAACGAATTTAAAGAAGAAAAGCATGAGCTTACAGAAGGTCTCTGCCAGTCATGCGACGCAAACCTTGTACGCATAATCGGAAACGTGGCAATCCTTTACAAACCTGCAGAAAAACCAGCCGACAGGAAATACGAGAAGGAACTGAATAAGACAAAATAAGCCTTTTCAAGCAGTAACTTTTTGCTCGCAAAACTGTTTAATTTATATTGAATAAAATTATTTAAATAAAATAAGGGGAAGAAAATGATTGAAGTTTCTCACGTTTCCCGAAATTTCGGGACATTCCGTGCAGTAAACGACGTAAGTTTTTCTATTCCGACAGGACAGATTGTTGGTCTTTTAGGTCCTAACGGTGCCGGAAAAACTACGACCATGCGCATGATCACAGGATTCTTAAAGCCGGGCGAAGGTTCCATTAAAATCGACGGAACCGATATCAGAGAAAATCCGGTAGAATCAAAGAGAAAGATTGGCTACATGCCGGAATCAGCTCCGCTCTACGGAGAAATGATTGTAGAAGACTACCTGCGCTATATTGCAGAACTTGAAGGCCAGAACCCGGACGAAAAAGTTCCGGTATTGTGCAGAGAATGCGGCCTCAAGGAAGTAATGCATAAAAATATCGGCGAGCTCAGCCGCGGTTACCGCCAGAGAGTCGGACTTGCCCACGCCCTCATGAATGATCCGGAAATCCTTATTCTGGACGAACCTACAAGCGGCCTTGACCCTAACCAGATAGAAGACGTACGTTCCCTCATCAAGGAAATCGGTAAAACCCGTACAGTAATCATCTCAACACACATTCTCAGTGAAGTTGAGATGCTCTGCAGCCGCGTAATCATCATAAGCGGCGGAAAACTTGTTGCCGACAGTCCTACAGAGCAGCTCCGCACAAGATACGGAAACAGCGCCTCAGTACGTCTCTGCGTACAGGCAACAGAAGCTGAGCTCAGTGCCGCAATCAACGGCGTCGAAGGCATTGAAAGCATAACATTCGAAAAAGCAGAGGCAGAGAATCTTGCCGCCGCAATCATAGCAGTAAAGACCGGTTCTGAAATCAGGCCTGCCCTAGCAAAAGCCATGCTTGAAAAAGGTCTTCCTCTTTACGAACTTGTTCTTCAGCGAAACAGCCTTGAAGATGTATTCCATGCATTAACTGCAGATAACGGAGCAGAAAAATGAGCAATTCAAAAAAATCAACGAAACCTGCGCTCGTAATAATGAAGCGCGAACTTGGAACTTATTTTTCAAGTCCAATTGCATATATCGTAACCGGTCTTTTCCTTATAATTTCCGGCATAATGTTCTTTACAGCATTTTTCCTGCAGAACCGCGCGAGCCTGCGAAATCTTTTCTCGCTGCTTCCGATCCTGCTTTCATTCTTCATTCCGGCTCTTACAATGCGCCTCTATGCGGAAGAAAAAAAGTCCGGCTCAATCGAAACCCTTTACACCCTTCCTGTAACGGAATTTGACGTAGTGCTGGGAAAATACCTTGCAGCCCTCATCGCAGCAGCCGCAATGATCGCTCCTACACTCCTGTACCTCATCGGAATCCTTCCTTTCGGACTTCCTGATGCAGGTCCTGTAATCGGCGGCTACCTTGGAACAATCTTCCTTTGCGCAGCCTTCACTTCAATCGGACTTTTCGCCTCATCAATTACAAAGAATCAGATCATTGCGTTCTTTACAGGTTTCATAATCTGCATAGTCCTTACAATGATAAGCGAATTCCTCATCTTCCTTCCGGGTCCGATCGTCGGTTTCCTGCAGTTCATCAGCGCAAACCAGCACTTTACATCGATTTCCCGCGGAATAATTGACACCAGGGATTTGGTTTACTTTGTTTCACTTACAGCATTTTTCTTCAGTCTGACAGTAATCTGCCAGCAGAACGAAAGCAAATAAAAGGCGGTAGATAAAGATGAATAAATTTTCAAAATGGTTAAAAAGTTCTGCCAGCGATTTTGTTCTGTTTGCATTGATCTTAGTCCTTGCAAACATTGCATGCCGCAAGGCATTCCTGCGCTTTGACCTTACAAGCCAGGGCTCATATTCAATTTCGGAAGCAAGCCGAAGCACAGTAAGAACCCTTACAGAACCACTTTCCGTAAAGGTTTTCTTCAGCGACAATCTTCCTGCTCCGTACAACGCAACAAGCCAGTATGTAAAAGACATCCTTGTTGAATACAAAGGTGCGGCAAACAAAAACTTCAGCTATCAGTTCTTCAACATGAACAAGCCTGAGAATCAGAAAATCGCACAGGGCTACGGTCTGCGACAGGTTCAGATTCAGCAGGTAAAAAACAGCGAGGTAGGATTCAAACAGGTATGGATGGGTCTTGCAATCACGTACGGCGATTCAATAGAAGTAATCGACGGAATTACAAGTGATTCCGGCTTTGAATACAACCTTACAACAAAAATTTCAAAGATGATTTCTCAGTCAGACACTCTTGCAGGTCTTGGCCCGGATGAAAAAATCACAGTCACACTGTACGCAAGCGAAGAGCTCAAGCAGTTCCGCATCGCAGGCTACGATGAAATCTCAATGCAGGTCGGCTCAGCATTCAACAAGGTGAACCTTAAGAACCTGAACCGCCTTACTTTCGTGTCAAAGAATCCTTTGGACGACGAGATTCAGGAAGCGGCAGACCTTTACGGACTTCAGCTTTTCAAGTGGCAGAACAAAAACGGAAGCGAAGGAAAAGGTGCATTCGGACTTGTAATCGGCTACGGCGAAAACTTCCGCACAGTTCCTCTTTCAATCCAGCGTTCAATTTTCGGCTACGGAATCGCAGGCATTCAGAACCTTGAGTCAACTCTTTCTGATTCTCTGGAAAGCCTTCTTTCAAAATCAACACAGATCGGCTACCTTACAGAACACGGAGAAGCAAGCCTTACAGACGAAAACGGCGAGGAGATCAACTTCAAGAAAATTATTTCCGACATGTATGATTTCAAGGAACTCAAGCTTACAGAAGAAGACATTCCTTCAAACTTGAACACAATCGTAATCAACGGTGCAAAAACAGAAATTTCAAAGGAAGAACTTTACAAGCTCGACCAGTTCATCATGAAGGGCGGAAACGTAATGATTTTTGCAGATCCGTTCAGAGTTGACCAGGCTGGCTATTATCAGCAGCCGGCTTACGCACCAATCAACAGCGGCCTGAACACTCTCCTTGAAGCTTACGGTGCAAAACTCGAATCAAATTACGTATTTGACGAAGAATGTTATGTATACCAGCAGCAGGGCTACGGCAACATGAAAATGTACTGGGCTCCTATGCTTCAGAAAAAGCAGGTTTCTCAGAAGAACGTAATAACAAAGAACCTGGGCTATGTAATCTTCCTTCAGCCTGGAACAATCACCCTGGACGCAGAAAAGGCAGGCAAAAACGTAAAGGCTACAGTCCTTGCAAAAACTTCGCCTAAGTCATGGGTTGAGACAACAAACTTCCAGATTAGTCCTCAGATGCAGCCTCCGTATGACAAAACACGGGAAAAGTCTGAAAACATTGCCGTTCTTCTTGAAGGTAAATTCAAAAGCGCATTTGAAAAGAACCCGGCAGAAGAAGAACCTGACGGAACTTCAGAGCTCAGCACAACTACTCACCTTTCACAGGGAACACGTGCAGGAAAGATTTTCATTGCGAACACTGCATACATCACAAGCAATCAGCTTATCAATGACAGCGGAAACGAGCCGATCGCCATGTTTGTCCGCAATGCCGTTGACTACATGAACGGAAACAACGACTTGTGTACAATGCGCACAAAAGGCCTTACATTGAACACACTTTCGAACACTGCTACCCTTTTTGCAGTCATCGTAAAATATTTCAACCAGTTCGGACTTGCAGTTCTTGTTGCAATCGCAGGATTCATTGTATGGAGATGCCGCATTATCCGCCGCAGAAGCATACACATCAAATACAATCCTAATGACGAAAGGGATTCAGAAACTGCAAAATCTTTGAAGAAGGATGGTGAATAAAATGACAAACAGAAAAACAGCTCTCCTTTCAGTTTTTGGAGCACTCCTTGTAATCTGCGTGCTTCAGGAAATTACCGGCGCAATCAATCCGGTAAAAACAATAAAAACTGACCTTTCGCCGGACGAAATTTCAATTACAACCGGAAGCGAGACAATCAACCTCAACTTGAAGAACAACTCATGGTATGTAGGCGATGACGGTTACCTTGCCTCGAAATCAGACGTTGATGCAATGATAAAGGCAGTTCAGCAGATTAAAGTTCTTGATAAAGTAGGAAAATTCGGTTCCGCCCTTGACGACCGCTACGAGCTTTCTGATGAAAAATCAAAGACAGTCCGCGCAAGCAAGGCAGGAAAAGAACTTGCTTCCATACGCATCGGAAAAACAAGCTCCACAGGCTCACAGACTTATGCGCTTGTAAACGGAAAGAACGACATCCTTCTTTTGAGCGGAAACCTTTCTTCTACATTTGCAAAATCAGCTTCGGAGCTCCGCTCAAAAACTGTATACACAGTTGATGAAAAGAACGTTCAGAGCGCCACAGTCACAATGGGCTCAAAAACCTGGGGACTTGAAAACACTGCAAAACAGGGAGAAAAAGCCGTATGGTCTTTAACAGGAAACGTACAGAACTTTAACCTGGACCAGAATCTTGCTCAGGCATGGATTCAGAACATCTGCTTTTTGAACATAAATTCATGGATCAGCGATTCAACTCCGCTTCCGGCAAACAAGCTAACATCGTTCCAGCTTGTAACAAAATCCGGAGATACAATCCTTGTAGACATCTACGAAAGTGGAAGCGGTGACAACAAGCAGTACATAGGTACAAGCAGCGCAACACAGCACAAGTTTGACCTTACAAAATACCTTACAGAAAAGTTCGCAAAAGACTGCGAAGACCTGAAGGTAAAAGACAACGCATAACAAGAAATAAATGCCGCGGTGCAAGCCGCGGCTTTTTTTTTCTTGACACCAGGCTTCATTACTTTTAATATATGAATAAATGTTCATATATTAAAAGTAATATGAGAGGAACTATGAGCGGAAACGATATTTCAGACAAAATGCCCGACGAGGACACCCTTTTTGACCTTGCTGAGCTTTTCAAAATATTCGGGGATTCAACCCGCATCAAAATACTTTTTGTCCTGCTGGAAAGCCCCCTTTCGGTAAACGCAATTGCAGACACTCTTGGAATGACACAGTCTGCCGTAAGCCACCAGCTCAGAATCCTTAAGACAAACGGCCTTGTAAAATATACACGGGACGGCAAATCATTGATTTATTCACTGGCAGACGACCATGTAACCTCAATCTTAAACCAGGGATTGGATCACGTCGGAGAATAACGGAAAGCCCAGAGCTTTCAACAGGAGGAAATATGCACACTGAAAATGAACACGAACACACACATCTTCATCATTTTGGACAGGACATTCACTGCAGCTGCTCACACTGCTGTCATGAAGAACATGAACATCATCACCATGAGCACGAGCATGAGCATGAACACCATCACGACCATGAGGAAAGTCCGGTTAAAAAGATAATCCTTTCCGCAATACTGCTTTCAGCCGCAATGATTCTCGAACATTTTTCAAGTTTCGGCTCTTCCATAATTATTTTCGACAACATCTCCCTTAAAACATTCCTGCCCCTGGTCCTGTATTTCTGCGCATACATCCTTGTAGCAAAAGACGTTGTCCGCAATGCAATCAGCAACATCAGAAAAGGCGAGATATTCGACGAACAGTTCCTGATGACTGCTGCTTCTCTCGGAGCTCTTTTTGTAAAGCAGGTGCCGGAAGCAGTAGCCGTAATGCTTTTCTATCAGCTGGGAGAATTCTTTGAAGATTTCGCCGTAGACAAATCAAAGGATTCTATAAGCTCTCTTATGGAACTCTGCCCTGACAAGGCATTTGTAATAAAAGACGGAGAGGTAATTTCTGTCCGACCGGAAGAAGTAAAAGCAGGAGACAGACTTCTGGTAAAACCAGGCGAGCGAATTCCTGTCGACGGAACAGTTGCAAAGGGAAAGTCTTTCATAGACAATTCGGCCCTCACCGGTGAATCTGTACCTGTAGAAGTTTTTGAAGGAAACGGCGTTTACTCAGGCGCAATAAACAAAACTTCTGCAATAGAAATAATCTGTCTCCGGCCTGCAGAAGATTCTGCTGCCAGCCGAATCCTTAAGCTGGTTGACCAGTCAAATGAAAAGAAAGCCCGCACAGAAAAGTTCATCAAGAGATTCAGCAAAGTGTACACGCCTGTTGTCTGCCTTGCAGCTCTTCTGGTTGCAGTTCTTCCGCCGGTAATCAACGGAATGGCTCACGGAAACTGGGAATGGCAGACATGGATTTACAGAGCATTGATGTTTCTTGTAGTTTCCTGTCCTTGTGCTCTTGTGATTTCTGTTCCTCTTACGTTCTTCGGCGGACTGGGCTCCTGCAGCAAAAAGGGAATCCTTGTAAAAGGAAGCTCTTCGCTGGAAGCCCTTGCAAAAATGAAGACAGCCGTTTTTGACAAGACCGGAACCCTCACAAAAGGTTCTTTCCTGGTTACAGAAATTCATCCAGTTAATCCTGAAAAGATTCCTGAAGATGAGCTTGTTGCCCTTGCAGCTCATGCAGAAACATATTCAAATCATCCGGCAGCAGTTTCATTGAAATCTGCCCATCACCACGATTCAAAATGCACAATTTCAAACATCAGCGACGCAGAGGAAATAAGCGGACAGGGAATTAAGGCTGTTGTAGACGGAAAAACCGTTCTTGCCGGAAATGCAAGCCTTATGACCAGTCAGAACGTAAGAAATTTTATTCCCCAGGAAACACAGACTGCAGGAACGACAGTTCATCTTGCAATAGACGGAGAATACTGCGGTTCCATCGTCATTTCCGACGAGACGAAAAATGATTCAAAAACTGCGGTTCAAAAACTCAGAAAACTGGGCATTTCCAGAATCGTCATGCTTACCGGCGACAATACAGCATCTGCGGGCAAAACTGCACAGGAAATAGGAATTTCAGAATTCTATGCAGAGCTGCTCCCTGAGAACAAAGTCCAGAAAGTTGAAAAACTGCTGGAAGAACTTGAAGCCGGAGGAAAGAAGAAAGGTACCCTCGCCTTCATTGGTGACGGCATAAACGACGCACCTGTTCTTGCCCGCTCAGATGTCGGCATTGCAATGGGAGCCCTTGGAAGCGATGCAGCAATTGAAAGCGCCGACGTTGTTATCATGACCGATGAGCCGGCAAAAATCAGCGAGGCTGTCAAAACTTCCCGAAAGACGATTTCGATTGTATATCAGAACATTATTTTTTCGCTTGGCGTAAAAGTATTGATTATGATTTTAAGCGGGATGGGCATTACGAACATGTGGACGGCAGTCTTCGGCGATGTCGGTGTAAGCCTTATCGCCATTCTGAATGCCGTCCGAGCCCTGAAATAGAAGGACTTTAAGATTATTCAGCTGATTCATCAAGTGGTGTTGACCAGTTTGCGTCAAGCCACTTTGAACCAGGATGATTTTTTTTGAACAATTCAGCAACCTTTTCAAGGTCAGTAGCCCAGGTTACATAGTCGCATCCAGAATCAGGATCAACATTGACAACTATACGGCCAATGTTTGTAACTCCGTTCCTGACTGTAAAGTTTGACTTTTCTTTGGAAGGAACGTTGTATCGGAGCTTCCATTTTTTTCCGTCATATTTGTATTCAGTTCCAAGATATTTTACAATATAGTGTCCAGGTGTAACGCCTGCAATTGTAAATTCACCTTCAGAATTTGTTGTCGCAGCATAGGTCATACCGTCATCAAGGTTCATGACCATAACCTGAATTCCGTCAATTTTTACTGACGACATTGATTTATCCTTACCACCGAAAACATAAAGACCATTATATCTGGCACAACCGTAAATCAATGTTGAGTCTTTGCCATTTGATTCCGGCATAGACGCACAGCCAGCAAACAGACTGATTGCAAGCAGTGAAAATAAAAATAAAGCAATTTTTTTCATTTTTCCTCTTTTCCTTTTTAAATGAGTATATTACATATACTGATTTTTTACTATATTCCGGGCCATTTCAGCATATTCAGGAAGAATACGTTTTGAATGAGAGTCAATGAATCCAGGACTCAAAAGCTCTCCGCTGACAAGAACCCGGATTGCAAGCCGTTCACGTTCCTTGTTTCTGGAACTTTCCGGCTGCTTTTCACACATGAGCAGGTAACCGTTATATGCGGCCATTGCACCGTCCTCAATCTGTTTTTTCCCGGCATCTCCCGTAAGAAGTGCAGGAATCTTTATGCGGTTATAGGCACCGATTAAATCAGGATCCGGTTTTGCAGACTTGTTTGCCTCGTAAAGAATCGGCCACAGATGTCTGTTTCCGTACTTTTCTTCCGCAATCGTATGATAATCGCTTCCGCTTGGAACAGAATAAGACTCGAAAAGAAGGGCTGCTTCCCGCTCCTCTTCTTCGATTGCAATTTCCTCACTGATTTCCGGTTCCTGAACAGGCTGAACTTCCTCTTCAACAGGTTTCGTCTCAACAGGCTGCTCTGTCTTCTTTGGCTCAGGCTTTTTTGCCGGCTTTTTCGTTGAGCAGGCTTTTAAAAGCAATGAAAGCAGAAGCACAAGGAACAGAATTCCAAGTCCAAGGATAATGAAAAGTTTCACAGGCTTTTTTTCCTGCTCCTCATCCTCATCGCCCTCATCCTCTTTTTCAGAAAGTTCTATTGCTTTTTTTAAGAGACCCTTGCTGGAATCATAACCGATTGATTCCTTAAATTCCTTCTCAACAGGATCGTCTTCTTCCTCTTCCTGAACTATAGGCTCCGGCAAAACTGATTCCGGGTCCTCTTCTACAATTTCCGGCTCAGGACCATCATCCGGCAATTCTTTTGCCTTCAGATGAGCGTAAGGACGGTTAATCCTTCTTGCTACGGCTGCGCAAGGTACGAACTTGATTCTCCAATGGGCAGGAATGTTTATTTTTTCGCCAGTCGCAGGATTCAAGCCCACAGTGGCTTCAATCCAGGTTTTCTTGAACGTTCCGAAATTATAAACGCTGAAAGACTCACTGTCCTTCAGGCCTTTGCGGACAATCGTAAAAAATACAGTGGAAAAACTCTTTGCAGTCTCAAGTTTTATTCCGGTCTTTTCAACAAGCCGAACAGCAAGACCGGCAGGAGTTAGAAATTCACTCATTTATTTCATCCTTCAAAATATCAGAAACCTTGAATTTCAGCCTGCATTTTTTTGGATAGAGCATCTTCTTCCCGGTTGCAGGGTTCCGTCCCACATGCTCATTTCTTACAGAGGTTTTAAAAGTTCCGAAGCCTGGATGAGTATACTTACCGCCATTTTCCAGAGTTTTCACAATTTCTTCAAGCATAGCATTCAATGTTTCGCCGCACATTTTTTTTGTAATGCCAAGCTCGGCCGCCATTTCGTTTACAAGTTCCTGTTTAGTCATTTCAATTCATTCCCGGATCAAGATCCATTTCTTCCTGATATTCGATTTCAACAGTACCGAGAGGAAGAACCAGAAGACGGCTGTAAAAATCCCTTCGTTCTTG